>NZ_DATAGQ010000198.1:0-3985 GCF_036263595.1 Geminicoccus sp.
CGCCATAGACCATGATCCGTTTGGGCGGGGCAGTCTGCGCCATCGCGGCCGACGTGCCGGCCAGCAGGGAGAGGACGGCGAAGGACTTCAGTAGGGTGCGCTTGTTCATTCGTCTGCTTCCCCGATCTTGGCATGCCGGACGCATGCACCCCAGGAACTACGCGTGGGAGCAAGCTCTGCCCAGGCCGTCGATGCCGCAGCATCGGCCAGCCGCCGGACGCTACGATCATGCTATCGCTTCAGCCGTGATCGGTGACGTTCTCGGGCTCGGCGAGGAGCCCGCCGGCGGGATCGCTGCCGAAGGTCGTGCGCACAAACTCCCATGCCGTCAACAGATGGGTCCTGAGCACACGCTCGCCGGCATCGGCATCACGCCGGACGATCGCCTCGAAGATGCCCTCGTGCGACTTGTAGTTCATCCGGTCGATCAGGGTGCCGCGTGGCATCCGTGCCCAGTGCTCGGATAGCCAGTCGACATAAGCGCGATGCACGGCTGGATAGATCGGGTTGCCGGGGATCCGGTAGAGGATCCCGTGGAAGGCGACATCGGTGGCGTAGAAGCGAGGCGAATCGCCGATCGCCTCGCGGTTGGCCGCAAGCCCTCGCTCAAGCTCGGCGATGTTGGCGGGGCGCGCATGCACGGCGGCATGCCTGACCAGCGCGGCTTCCAGGAAGATACGAGTCTCGAAGAGGTTCCAGACGCCGGCCTCGTCCGCCACCAGATGCCGCACCAGTCCCCCCAACGTGCCGAGCGCCACCCCGAAATCCGGCTTCTGGACGATCGGCCGGTGGCCCGGGCGGGTCAGCAGGATGCCACGGCTGGCCAGTGCGGCGATCGCCTCGCGGACCGCGACCCGGCTGACACCGAACTGCCGCATCAGATCCCGCTCGGATGGAAGCCGCTCGCCATGCACGAGCTCGCCCGTCTCGATCATCCTGCCCAGGGCGTCGGCGACCGTGTCCCCGAGCCGGATCCCAGGAACAGGCTCCACCAGGACGCGTCGTCCCACAGGCGGATCTTCGTCTGCGCTGGCCGCCGGAGCGGATGTCGCCGGATCGTCGCTCTGTTTCGCCAACATGACCGAACAGCATCCAGTTCAACAGGTTTGGTATGACCAAACTGACCAGTCGGCATCCTGAACCTGTGCATGCTTGATGTACAGAGGCAGGCAAGCAACGCAGGACTTGGATTGACAGCTGCTCCATCAGGAGCATACGCTCTCGATATGGTCGGACCAAAAAGCCGATTGGAAACAGAGTTCGGCTCGATCTGGGCCGGATCGGCGCGGCCCACAGTCAGGGCGCGAGCAACATTGGGCCAGCGCTTGAGCCGGTCCGTGGTCGGGAGGAACGAAGATGTTCAGACGTACGGTCATGAGGCTTGCCGCTGCGACGGCGGTGGTCGCGCTGGGCGTGGGAGTTGCCCAGGCACAGGAACTGCCCAAGCTGGAGAAGAAGGACACGTACCGTGTCGGCTTCGCCCAGACCGAGAGCAACAATCCGTGGCGCATCGCTCAGACCAAGAGCATGCAGGACGAGGCGCAAAAGCGCGGCTGGCAGCTGGTCTACACTGACGCGGCGGGCTCGGCGGCCAAGCAGGTGGCCGACGTCAACTCGATGATCGCCCAGGGCGTCGACGCGATCTTCCTGGCTCCCCGCGAGGAGAAGCCGCTGATTCCGGCCGTGATGGCCGCCAAGCGCCAGGGCATCCCGGTGATCCTGCTGGACCGCTCGGTCGACCCGAGCCTGGCCCAGGCGGGCCGTGACTACGTCACCTTCATCGGCTCGGACTTCATCGAGGAAGGCCAGCGCGCGGCCGAGTGGCTCGTGAAGAGCACTGGCGGCAACGCCAAGATCATCGAGCTGCAGGGTACGACCGGCTCGTCGCCCGCCAACGACCGCGCCAAGGGTTTTGCCGACGTCATCGCGAACCACCCGGGCATGCAGATCGTGGCGAGCCAGTCCGGTGACTTCGCCCGCGACAAGGGCCGCCAGGTCGCCGAGACCCTGCTGCAGGCCCATCCCGATGCCACCGCCATCTATGCGCATAATGACGAGATGGCCGTTGGCGCGATTGCCGCCGTCGAGGCAGCCGGCAAGGTGCCGGGCAAGGACATCACGATCGTGTCGATCGACGGCACCCGCGATGCGCTCCAGGCCATCATCGACGGCAAGCTCGGCGCTACCGTCGAGTGCAGCCCGTTCTTCGGCCCGGTCGCCTACGACACGCTCGTGAAGTATGCGAACGGCGAGGAGATCCCGCCGAAGATCATCAACCAGGATCGGTTCTTCGACAGCTCCAATGCTGCCGAGCTGATCAGCGGCGCCTACTGAGCCGCGCAGTCGACGATCGGTGAGCGGGCGCCGTCGAAACGCGGTGCCCGTTTGCCGATCCAACGCCGTTTCGGCCAATGAACGCCGTTTCGGCCAATGAACGCCCAGTCGCGATCGAGACCAATGTCGACGCAGCCCTCCTCCGGGGTCGGCCGTGCCCAGCCGGGCGCGCTGCTGACCATGACCGGCATCGACAAGAGCTTTGGCGGTGTCCCGGCGCTGCGCGGCGCCGACTTCAGTGTCGGTCCTGCGGAAGTCCATGCACTGATCGGGCAGAACGGTGCTGGCAAGTCGACGCTGATCAAGGTGCTGACCGGCTACCACCGGCGCGATGCCGGCAGCGTGATGTTCGACGGCCAGCCTTTCGAGGTCGGCTCGCCGCAGGCGGCGCAGGCGGCCGGGATCAGCACGATCTACCAGGAGATCAACCTGGTCGGCTTACGCTCGGTCAGCGAGAACATCTGCCTGGGCCGCGAGCCCAAGCGGTTCGGCCTGATCGACTGGAAGCGCATGCACGAGACGGCGAGGGGCCTGCTGGCACGCTTCTCGATCGACATCGACGTGCGCCGCTCCCTGGACAGCTTCTCGACGGCTACCCAGCAGATGGTGGCGATCGCCCGGGCTCTGGGCTTCAAGGCGAAGCTGGTCATCATGGACGAGCCTACCTCGTCGCTGGACGATCGCGAGGTCGAGGTGCTGTTCGACGTCATCCGGCAGATCAAGCGGGAGGGCGTCTCGGTCGTCTTCGTGTCGCACAAGCTCGACGAGCTTTATGCAGTCTGCGACCGCGTGACGATCATGCGCGACGGCACGACCGTCCGCGCCGCCGACATGTCGGCGGTGAACAAGCTGGATCTGGTCGCGACGATGCTCGGCCGCGACCTGAACACGGTCGCCCGGCAGGGAGCCACGGCGTTCGGCGAAAAGACGCATGGCGCGCATCGCCAGGTTGTCTCGCTGGCGGGCATGAAGGCGGCGCCCCGCGTGCAGGACGCGACGCTGGAGGTGGGGGCCGGCGAGATCGTGGGCCTGGCCGGCCTTCTCGGCGCCGGCCGCACCGAGACTGTCCGCCTGTTGTTCGGCGCCGATCATCCGGATGCGGGGGAGATCCGGCTGGACGGACAGCCCTTTGCACCGAAGGAGCCCATCGACGCGATCGGCCGCGGCATCGGGTTTTGCACCGAGGACCGCAAGGTCGAGGGTATCGTGCCCGAGCTGTCGGTTCGCGAGAACCTGACCCTGGCGCTCCTGCCTCACCTGGCCAAGGCCGGCATCGTCGACGAGGCTGAGCAGGGGCGGATTGTCGAGAAATTCATCAAGCGCCTGGGCGTGAAGTGCGCCAGCCCCGACCAGCCGATCCGCGAGCTGTCAGGCGGCAACCAGCAAAAGGTGCTGCTGGCGCGCTGGCTTTGCATGAACCCCAAGCTCCTGATCCTGGACGAGCCGACGCGCGGCATCGATGTCGGTGCGAAGGCTGAAATCCAGTCGCTGATCCGGGAGCTGGCACGCGACGGCCTGGCCGTGCTGATGGTTTCGTCCGAAGTAGAGGAGATCATTGAGGGATCGGACCGGGCTTATGTCATGCGCGACGGCAGGACCGTCGCCTCCCTGTCCGGCGATCGCCTCAACGAGCACGAGGTGATGGGCGCCA
>NZ_DATAGQ010000199.1:0-22407 GCF_036263595.1 Geminicoccus sp.
AAGCAAGGCAGGCACTCGGCTGGTGTTGCACGCCAGTACTGTGGCTGCCTGGGCAAGCGCGCCAACTGCCAGGTCCTTGTCTCGCTCACCCTGGCCAAGGACGAGGTCCCGGTACTGACAGGCCTGCGTCTGTTCCTGCCGCAGGCCTGGACGGTCGATGCGGATCGCTGTGCCGAGGCCGCATGCCGGCAGAGCACCGGCAGGCATTGGCGAAGACCGAGATCGCGCTGACCGAGATCGACCGGATCATGACGGCCGGCATGCCCAAGGTGCAGAACGTCGATCCGCCTGCCGTCCAGTTGCACTGGCCGAAAGCCAGCACCGGCTGGCCACGCAACCACCCGGTACCCAACAAGGATCCGGTCCCAGCTGAGCAGGCCCTCCAGCATGTCGAGTGGCACCGCATCGCCTGGCGTCAGGGGACGAAAGGTCCGCTCATGGCCGGGTTCGCCGCCATGCGGGCGCGTCCGGCCGAAGGCGAGCAACTCAGGCAGGGTCGCCATCTGCCGGGCGAGGAGGTCTGGCTGATAGGCGAGCACCGCAGCGCCGGCGAACGCAAGTACTACCTCGCCAACCTCCCGCAAGAGGCGACGCTCGAGGAACTGGCGGCCACGATCAAGGCAAGATGGATCTGCGAGCAGGTCCACCAGCAGATGAAGGAGGAACTCAGCCTCGACCACTTCGAGGGCCGCTCCCCGTGATGGCCTGCTGGCCATCACCCTTGCAGGGATGAATCGGCGAACCTGATGGCCGCCGATGGACTGGTCTGCACCGCCAAGCGCTCATGACCATGATCGCCTTTTGCTACCTCCAGCACCTCTGCCTCAAGGAGCGGGAGAAAAAGGGAGGGCAATCCTCCAGGACCACCACCGCAACCAAGCTTGCCGGCCGTCCGCCGCCAGCTGGTCAGCCTGTTTCACCGCGCCTGGACCTGCTGCCTGCACTGTGGTGCTGAACTCGGGCCTATCCTACCCAACAGAATGCTAAGGTAGTGCTAGCCCCTTCATGGGCATCCCGTGCCTTGCAGCCGCCCTCGACTGGCTCCAGAACTGACGGAGCCTAACTCGACAACAGTCCGAATACAGTCATGCGCACGGCCTGTTGCGCAGCATTTGGCTGCTGGCCCTAGTGATGTCCGTCAACTGGCTTCCAAAGCACTCCCAGCTGGGCAAGGGGCAAGATATAGCGGCGCAATTGCGGCAAGTGTTGCTGAGCGCACTATGCGCGCGACGGGTTCTGACCATGAAGGAGGTCGCCCCCAGAATGATCTTCGAGAGACAGAAGGCCCGTCGGCAGAGTCGCTGGGTGGACATTCATGCGTTGGTAAGGCATGTCCTGGCAGGAGAGCGTCAGGCTGATCGACCTTGTCCTTGCGGCTTGGGTGACGCGGCATGGCGGGCGTCAGAGCCGCTTCTTCCTCTGCCATCCTGCTTCGGACGCCCGCCGATGTGGCCACGACGGATGATGGTCGAGGCCATCTTCTGTCTGGTCCGCTCCAGTTGTGCGAGGCGCATGCTGCCTCCCGGCTTCTACGTCCTTCAGGATCGGCCTGGGCGGTCGCCCGACCGCCATCCCTTCGCCCAGCATTCCCGTTCACGTCGTCTTGCCCTGGACGATGAGCGGCTGCCTGAACCTGGCATGGCGATGACCTCCACCGCCATCTCCGGCCGACGGCGCTAACACTTCTTTCGCCTTCTGCCAGGCAAGCACCCGCTGAAGTCGCTGCCGCAATGCGGGCAGCAGGTCCATGTGCGGCGGAACAGCTTGACCAACTGCTGGCGGACGGCTGGCAGAGTAGGCTGTGGAGGTGGTCCTGCGGGCGTGGCGGCAGACTGGTCCACCGGCGCTCATCCCCCGGCGCCAGGAGATGCGACTCCAAGGGGCACCGACCAGGGCCTGCTCGGTCGGCATCGGATCCTCGCTCGGCACTGGATGCTTGCGTGGCCTGCCGGTGCTGGTCTTGGGTCAGTGCAACTCGGCGCCAGGCGAATAGACGTTCTGCACCTTGGGGATTGCCGACGGCCCAGACCAGGCCGCGCCCGGTCAGACCAGAACGGAAGACAGCGCTGCTGCCATAGCCAGATCAGCGACCACATGGCCAAAGCGGTCGCCGGCCGCCATGACACGGTCGAGCTAGGTCAGTGCGATGTCGGTCTTCGCCAGGGCTTGCTGGTCCTCTGCCGGGATGCCGGCCTCAGCGCAACGATCTCCGTCGGCGATCCAGCATCTGGCAGACTTGATCGCGCAGGCCCACCGGTACGGGGACCTTGTCCTTGGCCAGTGTCAGCGACATCAAGACCCGGCAGGTGGCGCGCTTATCCAGGCAGCCGCAATACTGCCGTGCGACACCCACCGAACGCTTTCCCTGCTTGGGCAGAGCCGTGTCGTCGACCACCAGCACCGCATCAGGTCCACCCACCAGCGCGTCCGCCTGCTTCACTAGGATCCGGCGCAAGGAGGCATCGTCCCATGTCGTGCTCGTAGCGAGGCGATGGAGCTGGTCTTGGCTGCGAAGCCCCAGCCGGGCCGCGGTCGGCTGCAAGCTCTTGAGTTCCCTCGCCCGATCAGGCCCTGCGGGCAGACCGGCCCCCACAGCCGCCGCTTCCTATGCCCATGGCTGCCACCAATGGCTTGAGCCAATCCCCGAGCTCCTCCCACCAGTCCACCTCTGCCATCGCTTCTGTCCCGCCAGCCGATCAGGACATGACAACGTCAGGCACGGCCAGGGTTATGCCAAGGCAGTGCTAGGCGTATTGCATCACCAGCTGACGACCTAGCTGGCAGACCAGTCAGGGGTTGAGCGTCTTCAATCATAAAAGGAGGGCCGTTTCTGCAGCGCCACCAGTTGGCGTCTGCCCTCTCGCAGGGCGGCGAGGGCGGCATCGCAGACGGCCGCGGCGGCGTAGCCGTCCCAGGTGCTGGGGCCGGTGGGGACGCCGGCTTCGACCGAGTCCAGCCATGCCCGGAACTCTGCGTCATAGGCAGCGATGAAGCGCTCACGCCAGTCGACTGGAACGTGGCCCATGAAGCTACCGCTCCGCTTCACGGTGATCACGTTGCTTTCTGCAAGCGTCGCCACGCCGCTCTCGCCGACCACCTCGCCGCGGATGTCGTAGCCATAGTCGATGTTGACGGACACCTCGACGTCGACCAGGGCGCCGCTCGCCATCTCCAGGAGGACGAAGAGCGGATCGCGCAACTCGCCTGCACGGCGGTTGCGCCGTGGCGTGAGGACGGAGGTCGCCATGATCTCGTCGTCGAGCAGCCAGCGGACCACGTCGATCTCGTGCACGGTCGTGTCGGTGATCGCCATGTCGCTGGTGTAGTGGGCAGGGACGGACGGGTTGCGGTGTGCGCAGTGCATCATCAAGGGCGCGCCAATGGCACCGCTGCTCAGGGTCTGCTTCAGGGCCACATAGGCGGGGTCGTAGCGGCGCATGAAGCCGACCTGCACGAGCCGGCGCCCGAACGCTACCTCGGCCTCGAGAATACGCAGGCAGGCTTCCTGCGTCGTCGCTAGCGGCTTCTCGCAGAAGACGGGCTTGCCTGCAGCGATGCAGGCGAGGACATATTCCTCGTGGCTCGCTCCCCAGGACGCCACGACGACGGCGTCGACCGAACTGTCCCGGATCAGGTCCTGTCCCGTAGTATGCATGCGGGCGGCTGGCAAGCTGTCGGCCACGCTCTTGGCGCGGGCGAGGTCGCTATCGGTGACTGCCATGACCTCGCTCCCTGCCAGGACCCTGGTCAGCCGCCGGATATGGTCCTGCCCAATCATGCCGACACCGATGACCCCTACCCTGACCGCTGCCATGCTCACCCCTCCTGCTCTAGGATCCGTTGCCTCAGGTCTTATGTTGCAGGTGTCCCTGCCTTTGGTCCGCCCGGTTCCTGTCGACGCGGCACTGCATCTTCCAGCATCGACAAGAGTTCCCCGCCGAAGTGATCAGCGCCGCAACAGCCAGCGGTGGGCCGGCTCCGTGTTGAAGTGCCAGCTTCGCTTTGGCCCGGCCATGACGTTCAGGTAGTAGAGGTCGTATCCATGTGCAGCCGCACAGGGATGATATCCCTTGGGCACGAGGGTCACGTCGCCGTCCTCGACCGCCATGGCGACGTCCAAACTCCGATCGTCGGTATAGACCCGCTGCAGGGCAAAGCCGTGGGAAGGATTCAGCCGGTGATAGTAGGTTTCCTCGAGCAGCGTCTCGCCCGGAGGGTCGTCGACGTCGTGCTTGTGCGGCGGATAGGACGACCAGTTGCCGCCAGGGGTGACGACCTCGACGACGAGCAACGAATGGGCGGGCTTCCCTTCGGGAAGGATGTCGCGCACGTGGCGAACATTGCTGCCTGTTCCACGGCTGGAGAACGCGACGTCGGACGGTGTGATCAGCCGTGCTCCATGATCGCCGCCACCGGGGGCCGTGCAGACCGCCAGTTCGAGCGATGATGTCGCCGTCACCTTCCAGGCGTCATGGAAGGGGACGTAGACGGCGTAGGGGCTCTCGTCCTCGAATGGCCCTGCCCTTTCTCCGATCCCTTGCCAGCTCTGCCCGCCCGCGCTCACGTCGGCCCGGCCGCCAATCAGAACCAGACAGGCCTCCCGCTCGCCCGTCGACCGCGTCAGGGACTGGCCGGGCTCCAGTCGGTAGAGCTCGAAACCGACATGGACCCAGCCGGCGTCGGCTGGGGTCACCCGGTGGACCAGGCCATCCGGACCGGGCTCGTGCCACTTGCGCAGGAGTTCGCTCATGATCCTCTTCCTGTCACGCGTTCCCAGGCGTCGATCATCCGTTGGTAGGCCGACGCCATCTGCTGGATCGCCCGGCCGTCATCGATCTCGCCCGCAAACCAAGCCCTGGCCGGGTTGCCGAAGATCGTCCGGCCGATCGCGAAACCCTTGCACACCGCCACGTTCGCAGCCCTGGCAAAAGCTGCCTCGAGATCGGCTTCGGTCGCATCAAGCCCGAGCAGCAGGACCCCGCGACAGAAGGGGTCGTAATCCTGGATGACCTGGTCGATCCGCTGCCACGCGGCATCGGTGGCTGGGTCGGGAAGCTTCCACCAGTCCGGGAACACGCCCAGGCCATAGAAGCGCTGAATGGCGCGGGGCAAGGTATCGTCCGCGACAGGAACAGCGGAACGGCCCGGAATGACTTCCAGCAAGAGTTCATGACCGGTGCGCCGGCAGGCATCCGCCAGGATCAGCACCTGCCTCTCTTGTTCCAGTCGCAACGCTTCCGGATCGTCTGGATGATAATGGACCAAGCACTTCACGCAGTGCGCCTGCGGCCATTCCCGCAGGGTACAGCCCAGGTCCGGTCCGCCCTCGAACCGCAACGGGATCGAGCCGGGCAGCTCGATCGGCCGGCCAATCCAGCAACCGCTTCCGGTCGCCTCCGCCAGGGCATCCTCGCCCAGCCGCCCGTCCAACAGAACGCCCCAATCCTTCCGGCTGCCACCCACCTGCCGCGAAGCCGCCAAGGCCAGCCTCTTGAACTGGGAAATCCGCGCCGGATCGGCGCCGGTTCGCTCGCACAGGTCGACGAACTGGGCACGATGGTCGAAGGCGAAGGCCAGGACCTGCGGCCATTCCGGCCGCCGGTTGGTCGACCAGTGCAACTGCTCGAGATGGGGGTCTTCGCGGAGGCGCCGGTGCGGGCTGCCTTCGTTCAGGAAGGCCTGCAGCTCGATCCAGCTCGGCACCGCCGGCGCACAGCCATGGCGGGAAACAGCGAAGGCGCCGCAGGCGTTGGCGAGGCGGCAGCATTCCGCCAGCGGAAGGTCCCGCAGGAAGCCGCGAAGGAAGCCGCTGAGGAACGAGTCCCCTGCCCCCAGCACGTTGAAGACCTCGACCGGGAATCCGGGCCCGCTGATCCCGTCCTCGATGCTGCCGGGGATCTCGCCCGGGAGGGCGACGCAGCCCATCGGACCACGCTTCAGCACGATCAGCGCGTCCGGCGCGCTGTCGCGGACGCGACGGAGTGCTCTCAGCGTGTCGGTGCTCCCGCCGGCGATGTGGATCTCCTCCTCGGTGCCGACGATGACGTCGCAGTCCGGCAGGATGGTCTGGAGGTGCTCACTGACCCGGTCGTTGGCAATGAAGCGCTCCTCGCCCAGGCCGTGACCGGCCAAGCCCCAGAGGACAGGACGGTAGTCGATGTCCAGCACGATGCGCGCCCCGTGCCGGCGCGCGAGACGCATCGCCTTGCGCGAGGCTGCGTCGAGGTTCGGTCGGCTGAAATGAGTGCCGGTGACGAGAACAGCCCGGCTGTCGGCGACCAGGGCCTCCTCGATGTCGCCTTCGTCGAGTGCAGCATCGGCACAGTCCTCCCGATAGAAGATCAGCGGGAAGTTCGCCTTGTCGCGGATGCCCAGGATCACGAGCGCGGTCAGCCGGCCGGGATCGGTGATGACGCCGCGCGTGTCGACGCCCTCACGCGCAAGCTGCTCGCGGATGAAGCGGCCCATATGCTCGTCGCCGACACGGGTGATGAGGGCGGAGCGCAGCCCCAGCCTCGCTGTTCCAATCGAGATGTTGGCCGGGCAGCCGCCGACATACTTGGCGAAACTCGCCATCTCCTCCAGCCTGCCGCCGACCTGCTCGCCATACAGGTCCACCGACGACCGGCCGACGCACACCACGTCGAGCGTCTTTTCTGCCAGCGTCATGCACTACCTCCCGATCCGGCCTGCTACGCGATAACTATTCCGCTGCAGCCAAGAAAGATGAATGTCCCTTCTATCACTGCATTTCTGCGATGGCCCTGGCGGTCGCCAGATCGATTTCGCACCTCGGGTCGCCGCGGCGCGGAGGAGTCTTATCAGCTGATCAAGCCGGATCAGGAGGTGGAGGCCATCTCCTTTTGCGACACAGGGGTAGGATCGGTGACTGTGCAGATTTCTTGCAAAAGGCTGCGTCGGCGTCGGAAAGTGGCCGAAGGGGGCTCCGTGACCGGCTGGGGTGCCAGAAGGGAGCTCCCATCGGTCTGGATTGAGGGTCGCGGCATGTCCTTCGTCGAAAGAACGGTCAAGGTCGTGCGTTCATGGCACGTTGGCAAGCCGGGCATGGTCGGCCTTATGGCCCTCGGCACCGTCTCACTCGCCGGATGTAATTCCGCCTCGCTCCAAAGCGCAGTCACGCAAGCCGCCAATCAGGCGGGCACCTTGTTCACCCAGACCGGCAACTTCATGTCGGCTGGCGACGACGAGCAGCCCAGCGACGACGGCACGTCCTGCTACTCGCCACAGCGCATCACATTCTACGCCGCTGTCGCCGAGGTGAACGAGGCGCAGCGGATGCAGAGCGGTGCTGCTGCCGGCGCTCTGGTCGCGGGCTTTGCCGCCACCTATGCCGACTCCACCGTCAGCAAGCTCGCCGCCACAGGCTTCGCTGCGGCGATGGGCCTGGTGATCGCGGACATCGAAACGGATCGTACCCGGATCGCAGCAGTGACGGACAGTTTCGACAGCCTCGTCGCCTGCAGGTCGAACGAGGCGCAGCAGATCAACGACGACTACAAGAACCGGCGCCTTGAACGCGAGGCCGCGGAAGAGAAGCTCGCTACCCTGCGCCGGCTGCTGGCGCAGGACATCCAGGTCGCGCAGGGGACGAACGCGATCCTGAAGGAGCGCAACAACGCCTTCAAGCTGAGCACGCAGCAAATCGAGGCGGAGGCTCCGCCGCCGGCCACCACGAACGAGGCGACCCAACGCAAGGAGCAGGTCCAAAAGGCGGACGCCGCGATTCAGACCAACCAGAAGGTCCTGTCGCAGCAGACCGCCAGCATCGAGGAGGCGGAAGCCTTGGCAAACAGTCCGGAAGAATTCGAGCTCAGCCTGTGGATGCCGGCCACGACCGTTGTGGCCGCGCTGTCCGGCTACTGATCCTACGACTCCACCGAAGGGGCGACCTCATGCACAGGCTCCTTCCCCGCTCGCTCATCGCCCTGGGAGCGATGCTGGTCCCGGCACTGCTGGCAGCGCCAGGGGACGGCCACGCCCAAAATGGCCTGGAGCCGATCCGCACTCCGTTCCCGATGATCGATGCAGAGATGCATGTCGGCCCGATCACCGGGATCGCGACCGACCCCGACGGAACGCTGGTGGTGACGGGGTCGACCGACAAGTCGATTCGCCTCTTCGACGGCCAGGACGGGCGGTTCATCCAGAAATATGTCCTGCCGCTGGGGGACGGCCTGATCGGCGCCATCACGGCGCTCGCCTTGTCGCCCGACTCCGAGCGGATCCTGGCGGCAACCGTCTCCTTCGATACGAGCGACCGGTTCGATGAAGGGTCGCTCTACCTGATCGACGTCGCCAGTGGAGAGACACTTGGACGGATCCGCCAGCTGCCGGGTGCGCCGACCCAGATCCGGTTCGCGCCGGATGGCAACCGGTTCGCCATGGCCTTCGGCGCCAGGGGCTTCGAGCTGCGCAGCGACAAGGGCAAGCGCCTGCTGCAGGACATAGCCCAGCCTGTTGCGGCCCTTGCCATCAGCGATAGCCTCCTGGTCACCCTATCCGATCGGGCGGTGGTCCGCTTGTTCGACCTGCGCGGCGCCAAGCCGCAGGAATTGGAGCCGATCAGGATTCGCGATGCCGGACTGCCTTTCTCGGCCGCGCTCTCACCGGACGGCAAGAACCTCGCGGTCGGCTATGCAGATCGTGGGTTCGTGGACGTGCTGGACCTGGACAGCCGCCGCAAGCGGCGACTGACGCCATCGGCAGCGTCACTAACGGAGGGTAATCTGGCTCTCGTGGCCTGGACTGATGGTGACAGCCCTCGCCTCGTTGCAGGCGGCACCGTCCAGACGGAGGGCCACGAGAACGTCATCGTCAGTTGGGACGCTGATCTGGATGGCGCACCGACGCCGCTTGCGGTCAGCACCGACGCGATCACGGGCCTGGTGCCTGCCGGCAGCGAGGGAATCGCCTATGCGTCGGCGGATCCGTCCTGGGGGCGGATCGAGCGGGCTGCGGACGGGGGCCTTCGCCTGGCGGCCCAGCGAACCGGCGAGCGGCTCGATTTCCGCGAGCTGCCGTCCCGAGGATTTGCGGTGAGCAGCGACGGTCAGCGGGTGCAGTTCAGCGATGCCGATCCCGCCAGCCCTGTCCTGCGCTTCGATCTGGCGACGCTGGAGCTGGAAGCCGGCCCGGCAGCGGATCCCGGCCTGATCGAGCCCGACGAGGCCAAGCTCGGCAAGCTGCTCAAGGAGTGGCGTTACAGGACCGCACCCAAGCTTGGCGGGCGCCGCCTGTCGCTGCCTCCCGGCGAGCGGGTGCTCTCGGCCAATCTAGCCAGCGACGGGCGGTCGGTCGTGCTCGGGACGGATTTTCGGCTACGCCTCTACGAAGCCAGTGGCCAGGAGATTGCGAGCCGCCGGCTGACGTCCGCGGCCTGGGCCGTGGCGGTGGTTCCGGACCGGCCACTGGTCGTGGCGGCCCTGGGGGACGGCACGATCCGCTGGTACAGCCTGCGCCCCGATCTTCCGTTGGCAGAGCTGGCCAGCCTGTTTGTGACGAACGGCGATCGCCGGTGGGTCGCCTGGACGGCTGACAGCCTGTTCGCGCATAGCGACTTCGGTGGGCAGGAACTGGTCGGCTACCAGCAGAATGGCACGGCCAAGGCACCGACCGGCACTTGGCTCGGATTGGAGCAGACCTACCGGCTGTTCCATGATCCGGAGGCCGTGAGCTCGGTCCTTGTGGATGAGGGCCGCTGGTCGGAGATCTTGGCCCGCGAGCGGGTGGATGAGCTGTTCGCGCGGCTCACGCTCCCCGACCTCGTGGTGCAGGGATGGTGCGCGCTGCGGGAGATGCCGAAGGAGGTGGCGACAAGGGGGCTGGCACGGCCAGCCGCCAGTACGACCGTGGTGGCCGAAGCCGGCGAGACCTGCTCGACATTGCGCGACGGCGAGACACCGGCGGGCGGCATCCCGCTGCCGGCAGGCACGCAGGCCATACGGCTCCGCCTGCTGGTCGAGGACCAGGGCGGAGGGCTGGGCGTGGTCGACACGATCGTGGACGGCCGCAATCTCGGCCGCGTCGATCCTGCTGAAGCCAGCAGGGCCGGTGATGGCAAAGTGAGGGTGGAACGCGTCATCCCATTGGCCGGCCGGGCGATCAGCGTGAGCTTTCGCGCCTATGACGGGGCAGGGGTGTTCACGGCCACCTCGCCCATCCGCTTCCTGGCCCCGGCGGAGCCCGCGGCGGACGACGGTCGTCAGGTCCTCCACGTCGTCTCGGTCGGGATCGACGCCTACGGGGGCAGGGTCAACCCTTTGCGCTACGCGGTGGCGGACGCAAGGACATTTGCCGAAAGCCTGCGCGAGGTGGCGCCCTCGACGTACGACATGGTCGAGCCGACAGTGCTCTACGACCAGGACGCGACGCGTGAGGGAGTAGTGCAGGCCCTGCAGGAACTTGCCGGACGGGTGCGGCCGGCAGATGCGGTGATGATCTACCTGGCAGGGCACGGCGTGACCGACCAGAACGGGCGCTACGTCTTCGTCACGTCCAACGTGACTTCCGCCGAGCCGTCCCGTCTGGCCGAGGAAGGCATCGACCACGAGACCTTGCTGAAGCTTCTGAGCGACCTGGCAGCATCCAATGTCTTCGTGCTGCTCGACACCTGCTATGCCGGCGCCTTCGATCTCAAGGGCCCCGCGGACTTCGCCAACGAGAGCGGCTACTTCGTGCTGACCGCGTCCACCAGCCTGCAGGAGGCCTTGGACAGCTACGACCAGAAGAACGGCGTGTTCGCCTTTGCGGTCCATCAGGGCCTGATGGGCGCAGCCGCTGCCGGGGAGGATGAGATCGACGCCCTGCAGCTTGGCGTGTTCGTCCGCAGGACGGTGCCGAAGCTGGCGGCCGAGCGAAATCATCGCCAGAGTGCGGTGTTCAAGGCAGCGGGCGGTGACTTCAAGGAATTCCCGGTGGCCCAAGGCAGGCGCGGCGACTGATCTTAGCAGTGAGGCGCGCCTCTGGATGGATGGAGGTCCGATCTCGATGGCTGACAGGACCTTCTGGCTCGCATTGGCTGCCGCGTGCGCGATGTCGACAAGCGCCAGGGCCGAGATCCGCGCACTGGTAGTGGGCATCGACCGCTACCAGCATATCAGCTCCCTCGAAGGCGCTGTTGCCGACGCCGAGGACATCGCGGGTTCGCTGACGCAGCTGGGTGTTACCGACCTGACGCTCGTGCGCGACGGCGAAGCCGATCGGGCCGCGCTGGAACGAGCCTGGGAAGCCATCGTCGATCGGGCCAGCCCTGGTGACCAGTTGATCCTGACCTATGCTGGCCATGGAGCGCAGCTTCCAGAGACAGTGGGCGGCTCGGAAGCGGACGGGATGGACGAGTTCCTGGTCCTGCCGGGCTTCGACGTCGCCGGGTCGGCCTCGCTCGAGCGGCTGGTCGACGACGAGCTGAACCGCTGGTTCAAGATGGCAGAAGCCAAGGGAGCCAGGGTGCTGGCGGCCGTCGATGCCTGCCACTCCGGGACCGCCTTTCGCAAACTCGACCAGCCGGCTGCCGAGGTCCGCTACCGCTATGTCGAGCTTCCGGCAGGCACCGTGCTGGAGGAGATCCCCACGGATGCCCGCATGCGGAGCATCGGCCGGGACGAACTGGATAACCTGACCTTCATCTCGGGCGCCCAGGACGACCAGACTGTTCCTGAGCTGATCATCCCCGACAAGGCCGGCCTACCCGAGAAACGCGGGGCCATGTCCTGGTCGCTGGCCCGTGCTCTGGAGGGTGCGGCCGACTCCGACCGGGACGGCCTCCTGCGCCGTGGCGAGCTCTACGATTTTGTCGAGCGCAAGGTCCGAGCGCTTGCCGATGCGCGCCAGACACCCAGTTTTTGGCCACCCGCCGCGCGTGATGCCGGCCTCGTCCGGTTGTCGGCGGAGCCTCAAGCTGACGGGACGATGGCTGCCGATGGCCCCATGCGCCTGGCGATCATCCGTGGCACCCCATCCACGGCATCGATGATGCAACAACGGCTCCGCCACACGGAGCTGGTGGCTCACGCCGCGGATGCCGAACTGATCTGGGACGCCCGTTCGGGCGAGGTGGTTGGTGCGCTGGGCGACGTGCTGGCTGTCGACATCAGGCCAGACAACCTTCAACCGGTGATCGACAAGCATCTGGCCCTTAGGATGCTCAAGCTCTCGGTTCAGGCCCAGCCATTGAAGACTCAGGTGCTGCCAGATGACGGCACCCACCTCGCCGGCAGCCGGGTCGGCTTGAGCATCGACGGGATCGGCCAGCCGTTCCTGACCCTGGTCAACCTGGCCAACAACGGCACCGTCCAGTTCCTCTTTCCGGTCGACGCGGACCCGGACGTCGTCCAGGTCGGCCGACCGTTCGAGCTCGGGCCGATCGACGTGGTCGCGCCGTTCGGAGCTGATCATCTCGTCGCCTTGGCCACGCCCGATGCACCCGAGGAGCTGAGGGCTCGACTGAGAAGCCTCGACCAGCAGCCGGCAGCGCTGGAGGCAGGCCGGGCGATCATGGAGAATATCGGCCGGCAGCATGCCCAAATCGGCATCCTCGGGATCTTCACGGCGGCGCGCTAGATCTACAGCGACGGGAACCGTGTCGCCGGACATCTGCTAACCGGATGATGCCGGCCCTGTCATGTTCGCCGGTCGCCCCAGCAGAAACCGACGGACTCGAACATGCCAGTCGCAACATCAATCGCCCTGTTCGCGATGGCCCTCTTCCTCGGCGTCGGTGGTGCTTGGCTCGTGACCTTGGGGCCGTTGGTACTACCTGCTTCTCGGCATCGCCCTCGCCGTGACTGGCCTGCTGGTCTGGCGCCACCGTCCGTCTGCTCTATGCGGGGATCATCCTGGGCACCCTTGCCTGGGCATGGTGGGAAGTCGGGCTGGACTGGTGGCAGCTCGGGACCCGCGGTGGCGTGGTGGTGCTGGTCGGCATTTGGCTGCTGACCCCCTGGCCACTCGGTCGGCAACGCGACTGGAACCTGGGGCGCATCGCGCTCGCCCTCGCGGTCCTTCTTTCGATCGGCGTGGCAGGCGCGTCCCTGCTCCGCGACCCGCACGACATGCCAGGACAACTCAGCACCGAACGAGTGATGCTCGAGGCGGGCGCGAGCCGCGTCCCGCCTGGTGAGTGGCACCACTACGGCCGCACCCTGGCAGGGCAGCGCTATTCGCCACTGGACCAGGTCGATACGACCAATGTCGGACAGCTGGAGGTTGCGTGGACCTACCGGACCGGCGATGTCCGCCGACCCAGCGATGTCACCGAGACGACCTATCAGGTGACCCCGCTCAAGGTGGGCGACCTGCTCTATCTCTGCACGCCACACAATCTGGCAATCGCGGTTGACGCGGCGACCGGCCAGGAACGGTGGCGCTTCGACCCACAAATTCCGGAGGAGCAGGACCGGCAGCACCAGACCTGCCGTGGCGTCTCCCATTACGCCGATCCGGCGCGAGCAGGCCAGCCTTGCGGAGAGCGCGTATTCCTGCCGACAGCCGATGCCCGCTTGATCGCCCTGGACGCGCAGACCGGCACGGTGTGACCGAGCTTCGGAGACGGCGGCACGGTTGATCTCTGGGCCAACATGCCCAACCAGAAGCGCGGCTACTACTACTCGACCTCGCCACCCACGGTGGCCGATGGGCTCCTGGTAATTGGGGGTGCCGTCAACGACAACTACGCGTTCGAGGCGCCATCCGGCGTGATCCATGCCTATGATGTCAACACAGGCGCGCTCGTCTGGAACTGGGACTCCGGCAATCCCGACCGCACCACGCCGCTCCAGCCGGGCCAGACCTACGTCCCCAACTCGCCGAACAGCTGGTCCGTGTTCAGTGCCGATGAGGAATTAGGCCTTGTCTACATTCCGCTGGGCAACCGGACGCCCGACCAGCTGGGAATGGGGCGCAGCGAAGCGGTCGAAAGGTTCTCCTCGTCGATCGTGGCCCTCGATCTCCGGACGGGCCAGGTACGGTGGGTGCGCCAGACCGTGCACCATGATCTGTGGGATATGGACGTACCAGCCCAGCCGGTGCTCTTCGATGTCGCTACCGCGGATGGCGTCGTGCCGGCGCTGGTAGGCCCGACCGAACAGGGGGACATATTCGTTCTCGACCGCCGCTCCGGCGACCCGGTGATCCCGGTCCGGGAAGTGCCGGCGCCAAGTGGCGCCATCGGGGGCGACTTCACCGCACCGACGCAGCCAGTGTCGGATCTGACCTTCATGCCGGATCCATTGCGGGAGTCCGACATGTGGGGGGCAGCCTGTTCGACCAGCTGGCCTGCCGCATCCGGTTCCGGTCGCTGCGCTACGAGGGCCGCTATACTCCGCCATCTCTGGAAGGCACGCTTGTCTATCCCGGCAATTTCGGGGTCTTCAACTGGGGCTCGATAGCGGTCGATCCCGTGCGCCAGATCATGTTCGGGATGCCCACCTATCTGGCATTCACCTCGCGGTTGATCCCGAGCGAGCAGATCGGTGCTGACCAGGAGGTCAATACAGGTGAAGCCGGGCTCAACCTCAATATTGGTGGCCCCTATGGCGTGATCATGCAGCCCTTCGTGTCGCCGATCGGGCTACCCTGCCAGCCACCGCCGTGGGGCTTCGTCGCGGGTGCAGATCTGCGCAGTGGGTTGATCGCCTGGAAGCACAAGAACGGAACGGTGCAGGACATGTCGCCCGTGCCGGTGCCCCTTGAGCTTGGTGTCCCCGGGATCGGCGGCCCGATCATCACGGCAGGCGGCGTGGCCTTCCTGGCCGCGACCGTCGACAACTACCTGCGCGCCTATGATTTGACGAACGGCGAGCAACTCTGGCAGCACAGGCTGCCGGCGGGGGGCCAATCGACACCCATGACCTACACCGTGGGCGAGCGGCAGTACGTCGTCCATGTGGCGGGCGGGCATGGCTCGATCGGTACCAAGGCTGGCGACTACGTGATCGCGTATGCCCTGCCGAAGCGGTGATTCCCATCAACGCGCGGCAATCCACGCCCGGTAGGCGGCCGTCCTGGTTCGGCCCGTTGAACCGACGAGCTGGCTCCGCCTCACGCTGAGACGTGACCCTGGAGGAGGTCAGCAACTGCACGAGACCATGCGAGACCTTGTGCTTCTCCCACAGGTGCTTCGGGCGCATCCGGTGGCGCGGCCGTCCATGGCAGCGGGATCGTGCTGCCACGATATCTACTGACGAGAGCAATCAGTTGCTTTCAATCTACCGTAGATGGCGTTCGACATCCTGTGAGAGGAAACAGACACCGAACATTCACAGCCTATTCAACCGTAGGAGCCCTTGCGCCGTGGCAGGCAGGGCACAGGGCCGGCACGGAGCCAGAGTTGTCCACCGGTCCGTGGATGACCCGTTGGATGCGGGTGTGGAGCGTCCGTGACGGCATGGCGACAATCCCGCGGCACTGCCGGGCTTTAGGCTGTTCCCTCGCCGGTCGCATGCCCTACTTCTCCCCATGACGCGGCGGCGATGGGAATGTTTGGCAAGGCTGGCAGCAGCGACGGGCGTCGCGGTTTTGTCATGACTTGGCCGCGTAATGGTGACGGTCTTGTCGCCTCAGAGCGTGGTTGACACGACGTCGGCATGGACGAACCGAAGAACAGATCGAGGTGGTGGGTCGTGTTACCTTGGGTGATTACCGTCATCATGATGTACCTGGCTGCGGTGGGCGTACTGTACGTCGCCCAGGACAAGCTGCTGTTCCCGCGTACCCTCACTCACCGGGGCCACCTCCCGTTGCCCTCGGGCAGCGAGCGCGTGGAGTTGGTATCCTCGGAAGGTCATCGGCTGGTCGGGTATGCCCTCCGTCGCCCCCAGGCGAAGGACATCGTGCTGCTGTTCACCGGCAACGCCTGGAACGCCGAAGACTGCTTCATCTACTCCGCCGAACGCTTCCGCGGCGCCCACCTGATGGCCTTCCATTACCGCGGTTACACTCCCTCGGAAGGCACCCCGTCCGAAGCGGCCCTTCTGGAAGACGCGGTAGCTCAGCGCGACCTGGCCCGACGATTGTTCAACCATCCGGCCGAGCAAGGCCGGATCTACGCCGTCGGCTACTCGATCGGCACCGGGGTGGCCGCCCGCTTGGCCGGCGACGGAGCGGTCGACGGGGCCGTGCTCGTCACGCCGTTCGACTCGGTCGAGGCTGTTGCGAAGAGCCGCTATTTCTTCGCGCCGGTCTCGGTGCTGCTGAAGAACAAGTTCCGCAGCGACCGTGCCCTGAGCGGCAAGGACGTGCCCGTGGCGGTCATCATGGCCGCGCTCGATAGGGTCATCCCGAAGGCGCGGTCGGATGCCCTGGTCGCGCAGCTGGGGCGTCCCGTTCTGGTGGAAACGGTTCAAGGTGCAGGCCACGTCTCGCTCTATGACCTGCCCCTGTTCGACGAGCTGCTGGCGGTGGCCCTCGTCAAGGTGATGGAGAGCAGGCCTCCGGGAGTGCCGAGGCACGTTCCCGGCCGAGCCGGCATGCTCCTTGAGGAGGGCGTCGCCGGTTCCGGGTGAAACGCTGTCGTGTCGATGTCAGCGCTGGACGGATCGTGCGAGGTCTGCTCACCTTTCCCTTATTCGCGCAAGGGGAGCATCTCTTGCAGGCCATTCTCGACTTCAAGCAGCGCTACGGCCCGATCCTGACGGGCTACGTCCTCGTGGCTGTGGCCGTCTGGTTGCTCGGCATCATCGTGCTGCCGCAGGCCATGATGCTCGAATACTCGTTCTGGCGCCTCGACCGGTCGCAATCGACCGAGTTGGAGACCGAGATCGAGCAGCTCTACATGGAGAAGCAGAAGATCGAGCGTCAGATCCGCACGATCGACCGCGATCTCCGCAAGCCCGACACTGTCGATCGGGCCGACCTCGAAGGCCAGAAGGTGCCGCTCGCCGCACAGGTTGCCGACATCGAGGCGAAGCTGCCGGCGCTGGAAGAGCAGGTCACGCGACCGGTCAAGGTGTACGGGCCGGACAACTACATCCACTTCCTGACCAGCGAGCTGCACTGGACGATCTTCCTGAAGACGATCTGGGCCTCAGTCATCGTGACGGTCGTGGCGATGCTGATCTGCTACCCGGTCGCCTACTACATCGCCCATGTCGCGCCAGCCCATCGGGCACCTCTCCTCATGCTGGCCCTGATCGTCCCCTACTGGGTCAACGAGCTGCTGCGCACGCTCGCCTGGCTGATGATCCTGTCCGAGAACGGCATCGCCAACCTGGGCCTTCGGGTGATCGGGCTGCCCGGCATCGACTGGCTGAACGCCGACAGCGGCGTAATCATCGGCATGACCTACGCCTATGTCCTGTTCATGATCTTCCCGGTCTACAACGTCATGGAGATCCTTGACCGTAACCAGATCGAGGCGGCACGCGATCTGGGCGCCTCCTGGCCGCGGATCCACTGGCGGATCGTCATCCCGCACGCCAAGCCCGGCATCGCCGTGGGCTGCATCATGGTGTTCATGCTGGCGGCCGGGTCGTTCGCCGTGCCCCAGATCCTTGGCGGGGTGCGCTCGGTCTGGTTCACGCAGGTCATCTATTCCTGGTTCTACGACCACAGCAATTGGAACATGGGCGCCACCTACGCCATGGGGCTCCTGTTCATGTGCATCCTCTTCGTCATGCTGATGATGCGCCTGTTCCGCGTGCGGCTCGAGGACATCGCACGTGGCTGACGAACGCGCTGAGCGATACTGGACCTGTCCTGGAGGCCATCGCGCATGATCCGCACGCCTGGGGCCGACGGCTGGATGAGCCGGGTACTCGGCTTCTACCTCGTCCTGTTCTTCATCTACATGTTCGGGCCGCTGGTCATCATGACACTCGCGGCCTTCAATGACAGCCCCTACCCCACCGTCACCCAATGGCGCGGCTGGACGCTCCATTGGTTCGGGGTCCTGTTCACCAACGACGAGATGTGGCTCGCCATCCAGAATTCCGTCGTGATCGGTTTCGGCGCCATGCTGCTGTCGGTGCCTTGCGGCCTCGCTGCTGCCCTCATGCTGACCCGCATGCGGCTCTCCCGGACGTCGCGCAACATCATCTACGGGATGCTCGTCTCCCCTGTGCTGGCACCGGGGATCCTGCTGGGCATTTCGACCCTGATCTTCTGGCAGAATTTTGGCGTAGGTGGAGGCCCTGGCCTTGCCATGGTCGCGCAGACCAGCTTCATCGCAGCCTACTGTATGCTTCTGTTCATGGCGCGCCTGCAGCGCTTCGACCTGACGCTGGAGGAGGCTGCACTCGACCTGGGCGCATCGCACACGCAGGTCTTTCGGCGGATCCTTCTGCCGTTCCTGCGGCCCGTGATCCTCACCGCCTGCGTTTTGGCGTTCCTGCAGAGCCTGGAGAACTACAACACTACCGTGTTCGCGATCGGCGGCGGGCGCACGATGATGATCGAGATCGCCTCGAATGTCCGCCACGGGCTTAGCCCCATGGTAAACGCCCTGGCAGTCGTGCTGATCGGCTGCACGATCGTGCTGGCCTTCGCCTACGAGGTCCATCGCCGGGTCGAACACAAGCGCGCCGGCCGGCGGGCCATCACTGCCCGTGCGGCTGACGAGAAGCTGGCACATGATCCGGTGCTGCAGCCGGCTTGAGCATGCAGATCCGCTTCGGCTGCCCGCCAGAGTACGAGCATGTGCTGCCACCACCCCTGCCCGCCGCAAAGGCGTTGCCGGAGTGGTTGCGCTCGATGCCGGCCACTGCTTTTGACCATGAGACCGGTCAGGACGTCCGCACCCTGAAGCAGTGCCCGCCGCTGCTTGATGCGCTCAATCTCGGTTTCCTCGTGTTCCTCCCTGTCGACGTTGAAATCGAGCCGGGGCCAGTCTTCCGCTGGGACTGGAGCCCGCCCGTCTGCAGCCTGCAGGGATTCCCGCGCAGTCCTTTATCCTTCCACGTCTCTGCCCAGGGAAAGGGAGCGCCCTTCGCCTCCGACGAGCAGCGCTTCCTGAAGTTCCTGAACTTCTGGACGATCTCTACCGAACCAGGCGTTTCTATCCTGGTGACCCACCCGCTGAACCGGCCAGACCTGCCGTTCACGACACTTGCGGGCGTAGTCGACACCGATGCCTATGGTGCCGGGCTCATCCACTTTCCTGCGTTGTGGAACGACCCGGCATTTGCGGGGACTCTTCCGCGCGGCACGCCAGTGGCCCAGCTGGTACCGTTCAGGCGCGAGCCGGTCGAGGCTACGGTCCGCGTCCTGATGCCTGACGAACTCGCTGAGACCAATCAGGTGCGCCAGGCCCTGGATGCGGAGACGGGGGTCTACCGCAAACGGTTCCGTCGGCGTGGCCCCTCCAACCCTGGGTGAAGGCCTCCAATGGTCGGGGCGGACATCCGCCTGCCGCGGACAGAGCGTGAATGATCAGCGCCGAGGTTGCGAAGCTCGCTCGGCAACGAGCGGCCCAATCTGCCGATCATGTTCGCAAGCGTGTACGCGGAAACCACTGCCATCGGGTGTCGCGGGACCTGCGGCGGCGCCATTGCGCAACCCGTTCCGGCTCGACGAGCTGCAGGCCGTCATCGAGGAGGTAGTGGCCAGCCAGCACTGCCCACCTTTCCGGGCGGGCAGCTCCACGACCGTCAGCAACTGGCCGCCCAGGTCCGCAGCCGAACAGTTGCAGTCCGCCCAAGCTGCAAGGCTTCTGAGATGCCGTCGAGCGAGACCTGACCCCGGCCCCCAAGGCTGGAGCGTACCTCACGGATCCGGCGACTGTTGATGATGAGCGAGCGGCTCAGGCGCAGGAATGGCGGCGCCGGCAGCTCGCGCTCGAGATGTTTGAGCGGCTGCAGGACGAGGATCGGCGCCTGCTGCTCGATCAGGATCCGGGCAAAGTCTCCCTCGGCGCAGACCGCGACGAGCCTGTTTGTTGGTACCACTTGAATGCGTTTGGCTGTGCGCAAGCGGATCGTACGATCCTCCCCCGGGTCCGACCGTGCCGCCAGGGCCAGCATTTTCTCCAGTCGCTGCACCGCCTCGGCGAGGCGACTGGGGAAGACCGGCTTCAACAAATAATCGACCACGTTCTCGTTGAAGGCACGCACGGCGTGATCGGCGCAGGCCGTGACCACCACGATAGCGGGCCGCGACGGCAGGCGACGCAGGATGTCGAAGCCGGTCTGCTCGGGCAGCCCGATATCAAGGAACACCGCATCAGGCCGTTCATGGCGGATCAGGTCCACGGCCGCCGGAACATGATCCGCCTCGCCAACGACTTCCACCTTTCCGTGCTCGGCGAGCATGCGACGCAGCCCGCGCCTCGCCAGCGGTTCGTCGTCGACGAGTACTACCCGAAGCATGGCTGACCCTCGAGTTCCAGTTGCGCAATCACGTCGCCATGGACTTGCCCCAGCGCGAAGCGGTGCCGTCCAGGGTATTGCAGCTGGAGCCGCCGGGTGAGGTTCGCGAGGCCGTAACCGCCGTCGGTGCCCGGCGCCCGGGATGGCTGCAGGTGGCCATTATTGCGCACCTGCATGATGATGCGCTCACCCACGGCCTCGACAATGACATCGACCGCCAGCCGTTCGCTGCCGCCGCGCAGCCCATGCTTGATCGCGTTCTCGACCAGCAATTGCATGACGAAGCTCGGCAGCTGACGGGACAGCGCCTCGGGTGCCACCTGCAGCGTGCAGCGCAGCCGGTCACCGAACCTGCCCTCCTGAATCGACAGAAAGCTCCGCACGAGCGCGATCTCTGCGGCGACTGTACAGATCGGCTGATTGGTGTTCTGCAGGGAGAAGCGAAGGTAGTCGGAAAGATCCTGAAGCATGCTCAGCGCAACAGCGGGTCGCTCCGGCACCTCGACCACGATGCCGTTCAGGGCATTGAAGATGAGGCGCGGATCGAGCTGCAGGCGCAGGCGGTCCAGTTCGCTCCGCGCGGCGGCGGCCTCGGCCGCCATGGCGCGTTCGCGATCCTCTCCCGCGAAGATGATGGCGCTCATCCAGAAATAGAGAAGGCTCCAGCCGATGAACACCACCCAGTAGTAGCCGAACGGAAGGACCGTCCAACGCACCAGCCGACCGTCGGGAACCGCCCAGTCGAACAGGATCCGGACGAGGCCGGCCAGCGCGATCTCGACCAAGGCCGCGGCGGCGCATGTGAGTGCGACGCCCGAAAGCGTCCTGCCGCTGACAGACCTTACATCGCTGGTGCGCCGGTAGAAGTTGCGCAGCAGCCAAGTCAAGAAGACGGCCGCCGGCTCCATCACCAGGACCAGTACCAGCGCAATCTTGACGTCGTCGTAGATCAGGGTCCTCGCCACGAGCCCGAACGCCGTCAGGAGCATCCAGAACAGCGCCTGGCTGCGCCAGAAGATCGGGATCGTTCCGAACGTTGGCAGCAAGGCTTCCCGGGCTATTGGTCGGCTGCTCGCGCCAAGCATTGCGGTCTCGACTGATCGGTCTTGCAGATTCGTCGATCAATTTTCCGGTTTCGTCGAGTCATACGTGACAAATCGGACATGAGTGCACGAACTCGGGCCTGGGTCGGAAAGGGAACAGGTGCCGATGATCGTGCGCGTCCGGTTTGTGGTTGGCTGCGCTTGTACCGTCCTGACCGTGCAGGTCGTGCAGGCCGCGGATTGCAGCAGCACGTACGACTGCACGGTCGACGCCGGCTCCTACACGTCCCCCTACGGCCTGGACTCGACCGGCACCAACGGCAGCCAGGATGACAACCCCGGCAGCGGCTCGTCGATCACGATCACCAACAATGGGACCTTCTCGGTCAATGCCGGGAGCCAAGGCTATGCGTTGCATGCCCAGTCGAGCGGCGGCCAGCCTGTCGACGAATCGACGGGCGGTGCCGGCGGCGCCATCAGCATCACGAACAATGGCGGCCTGACGCTCAGCCAAGGCACCTATGGCAGCGAGTTGATTGGCATCGACGCCTGGTCTGTCGGGGCCGATGCAGACAGGGATAACCAGAACAACGGCTCGCCCGGCGGCGATGGCGGCGCGTCCGGCAACATCATCGTCAACAATAGCGGTGCGATCAACGTCGGACCAAGCCTCTCGCATGGCGGGATCGGCATCTATGGACTCGCGCAAGGCGGCGATGGCGGCGAGGGCAACACCGATTTCGGTGTGAATCAGCCCGGAGGCGATGGAGGGACGCCCGGCACCATCTCGATCACCAATGGTGCCGATATCACGATGGGCACGAGCTCCACGCCGATCAGCTCCGGCAGTCGGGCGTGGGGCATCCGAGCGGAATCCAACGGCGGCGGTGGCGACCCTGACCCGAACACCGGCGACAACGATCCGGCTGGTGGTCACGGTGCGGCCGGCAACACCGTCACGATCACTAACAATGCGGCGATCAGCCTTCATGTCGCTGGCAACGGCAGCACGTCGGGCGGCGTGAAAGGTGTCTATGCCAGCTCTG
>NZ_DATAGQ010000200.1:0-83787 GCF_036263595.1 Geminicoccus sp.
ATGCCGCATGACGGAGGCTCACGATCCAGGACAAGTCAGCCAGGTGCCGCTAGTCGATGCGCACGGGCGGATCCCGGAGTACCAGCAGGAGGAGGACCGCCCGGGTTTCCGCCTTCTGCCTCGCCGTACGGGCAGGAGACATTGCGGGGGCCTGGCTGCTCACGACTTCTCCTGATCGACGGCCCGTGGCGGCACCGGGTCGACTGGCCGCGGTCCTTTGCGACGCTCCACGGCGACCGTGTCCCCGGCAGAATTTCGCCGCCGCTCCACCACCGGCCAGAAGGCTGGACACTGCCAGATCTCGTCCGGCTCCGGCACGATCATCCAGACCTGATTGGGATGAGGTGCGTCCAGGAAGCGGCGGCAGTGCGCCCTCGCATGGCATACCACCCCGTAGGACACGCCGGCACATCTCGCCTGGTGCGGTCCGAGCCGACCATCCTGAAGGTCCTTGGTCGGCTGTGCCTCGGGTCCGGCACGCCGTTCCACGACATCCTGACCGGGGCGTCGTCCGCTTCGCCTTTCGCGGACCGGCCAGAATGCCGAACACCGATGCATGTCCTGCCCGTCGGGCGGCGTCATCCAGACCTGATTTGCTTGAGCCGGGTCCATGAACCTACGGCAATAGCTGCGCGCTCCGCACGTGGCTCCATCCTTCTCGCCGACGCAGCGCGCCTGTGACGCAGAAAGGAGAGGAGGGCCACCTTTAACTTGCGACATCAGGAAACCAAAACGATAGAACGCAATCGCTAACAAACATTACAATTCTTCTCTACTTCATCAAATCATTGAGAAAGACATAAAATCTTTGCTTAAATTTTCTCTCTGCTCTTCCTGAATTGTTCAGTGTACTTTACTCAGCTGGTGAAGCCAACCGGACAATCCTGACGCGTCCAGGCCCACTGGTCGACGGCCGATCTGGTCTGGAGGCGGGCTTGGGCCGAGCCCGGACACGGATGCCCTGATAAAGAGGCCTGTCTAAGTACCGGATTACAACCTGTCTGCGGCATCAGGAAGCTGGTCTGGCCCTTGAACCAGGCCTGTGGCAACTTAGCGCGCGGGATGTGGGAGTGGGCCTCCGCCCAGCTAGAAGCAATCCGGAAGAGGGGTGAGACGCATGGGTGTTGCGCCGGGGCTTTCGGATGGACCGCTTGCTGCCGTATCAGGTCTCGCTCCCACCACCATGCCGGCTGTCGAGGCCGAACCATCGCCCGTCACCGACACTGCCACGGTCCGCCCCGTGGAACTGGACGACCTGCCGGCCATCTGGCGCTTCTGCAGCCGGTACTACGACGTGTTTCACGGGTGCAGCTTCGACGACTTCCGGGCGGTCTGGCATCATCGCTGGCTGGACAATCCAGCCGCACGCGCGGATCAGCCGAAGGGTTGGCTTCTGGAGAACGACGCGGCGGACGTGGTTGGGTTCGGCGGAATCGTTCCGATGCGCATCAAGATCGGCGCGCAAGCCCATACAGCCATGTGCGGCGCCAATTGGTATGTCCAGCAGGCCTACCGGCGGCACAGCCTCGCTCTGTTCAGACGGTACAGGTCGCTCGCGGCCGAGCACGTGGTGCTCTCGACCAGCCTGTCGTCCGCGGCTGCCGCCGTTCACGCGCGGGCGATGCTGCCCATTCCGGTCAAAGACATCGACCAGGCGCTCTGGTGGATCATCGATTCCAGGCGGTTCTTCGACCTGAAGCTGACGCAACTGGCCGGCACCAGCCGTCCATGGGCGCTGCTGGCCGCGGCCAAGCCGGCTTTGGGACTGGTGGGAATGGCATGGCCGGCGCTGCTAGGATTCGTCAGCGACCCGCAGCATCGCGTGCTGCCCTGGCTCGCCCGCGCCAGGATCGCCTTCGACGTCCCGCCGCTTCCGGTCGAGCTTTCAACCGGGTTCGGCGACGAGTTCGACCTGTTCTGGCATGAGCATCGGCAGCGCTACGACGTCACGATGGAGCGCACGAGCGCTTTCCTGGATTGGCGCCACCGTCAGCTTCCGAAGGCCGCCGGCCGAGCCTTCGTCCTCGCTTGTCGGGACCGGGGCCGGTTGGTGGGCTACGTTGCACTTCAGACGCCCGGCACGCGCAGCGATCGCCAGATCCCCGGCTGCTTCAACGTCACCGACCTCGTCTATCCGGCCGAGCGCCCGGACGTGCTGGGCAACCTCATGAACGCCGCGTTCCGCTTCGCCGTGGAGCATGGCGGCGTCGTGCTCAAGCTGTCCGGCTTCCACCCCGAGGTCCGGGCTGCGCTGGCCAGCCAGCGACCCTGCGTCATCGAGCCCGACATGCTGCAGAGACTGGCGCGGGGCACGGTGGGGCAACGGGTCTTCGCCCGCCTGGGCCGAGCCCGCCGGACCAAACGCGCCGCCGGGCGCGGCAGCGGTGGCTCTTACTGGTACAAGAATCCGGATCCGGCCCTGGCCGACATCTGTGCCGGCGGCACCTAGTGGCCGTCCGGCATCGACGGCACCAGCAACTTCTAGCCTCACCCTCGCATATTGGCGGCAGTTCCAGTCAGCCGTCTCCAGCTACGCCCAGGAACTGCGTCCAGCGTTGCGCGGCCGCCTGCGCGGTACGGTCAAGCACCATGGCGGCACAATAGCCATGGGCCAGGCAGGAAGTGTTGTAGGGAAGCACGCCGTCCCGCCGGTCTGGCCGGAGCAGTTGCTGATCCAGCCGGCTGGCGAGCCGGGTAAACGATCGGGCACCGCTCGCGGCAAAGCCGGCGACGAAGGCCCCTGCATCCTGACCCGCAGCCGCCCACCACCGTGTAGCCAGGCCGACGGGATAGCAGGCGCCATTGATGCGCGCGTTCAGTTCCGCGAAGAACAGCGCCGGCTCACCGGCCTGTTCATCAAGATATTCGCAGAAGTCACATCCCACCCACCCGGCATAGCCTTCATGCTGCAGGCGCCGACCCAGTGCGAGGGCATGGTCGATCATCTCGTCCAGCAGCACGGCCGTGGAAGGGAAACGGTTCCCGGCGTGGCTCAATCCCCCGTCCAGGATCTGGTCGGTCGCGGCGACGAAGCGCACGGCCCGATCGGGATCGGCAGGAACGAACACCAGCACGTTCGGGCTGACATTCACCTCGTGGAAGCAGTCGACAAGATAGCAGTCCTCGCTCCGATTGGCCGCCCAATCCAAGGTTGCTGCCAGGTCGGGTGCGCCGGCGACGATCCTGGTGGAGGAACCTGATGCACCGTTGCAGCCGCGCAGCAATGCCCGGCGGCCGAACTGAAGCCAGTGCACGATGGCAAGCCGCAGCGGCTCCACGCTCCTGGGCAGCCCGAAGGCACCCGGCTCCAGCCAGACGACCTCGCCCGATGCCAGTGGCACACCGAGGTCCTGAGCCATCTTCCGCTGGACGTCCTTGCGGTTCATCCTGGCGGTCACCGCCGCATCACCCAGTAGATCGACCTGACAGCCGGCCAGCCGCCCCAGCCGGCGCGCCAGTTCGAGTTCGCTGCCCCCCGACAGGAACGGCTCGATCAGGACTCTCCCGTTGTCCGGCAGGCGGCGAGCCAGTCTGGCCAGCGCCGCCTAGTCCAGCAGCAGTTCGTCCACCAGACCCGCTGCGCGCCCATCCAGCTCCAGCTCGATCAGGTTTGGGGCAGCCGGTCCGATGCGCAGCTCCTGAAGATAGGCCGTAAAGGCCCAGTCGACGGCACCGTGCGTCACCACCAGGTCATCCGCACCGGCGATCAGCAGCGCGCGCTGGTCATAGGCATCGATGCCGCGATGGTGCGCCCGCACCTCGTCGATGCCTGCCAGGGACGAGGTGGCATGCAGCAAGACACGCCGGGTGCCGGCTCTGGGCAGCGTTGCCGACAGATCCAGCCGCTGGCGCAGCGGCACGCTCACCCGACCTGCTCCGAGCGATGCCACGCGGAGCCCTGCCCCGCCTTCACCATCGATCGCGCCAGGTGGAACTTCCCACCGGGACCAGGCTCAATCCGCTCGACCAGTTCTGTGCGCAGCCGCGCGTCGCTGCCCAGCGCCCGCGCCGCCCGCCGCTCGAACTCAGCCAGCCGCCCACGGTCGAACTCCGGCCCGGGCACCATGAAGAACACGACCTCGTCCTCGGCCTCCTGGACCAGCTGGTAGTGCCGCACCCAGCGGAACGCGTCCTCCTTCAGGTCGCTCAGGATCTCGTAGGGATGCAGCAGGCGCCCGCCGGGCAGACGGAACAGGTCGAGCATGCGCCCCTGGATCGTGTCGATCTTGCTGAACGGCTTCCCGCAGGGACAGGTCTCGCTCCCGCGCGTCACGAGGTCGCCCAGCCGGTAGCGGATCAAGGGCATGGCCTGGGCATGCAGGCTGGTCAGGACGACCTCCCCCCGCTCGCCCGGAGCCACCGGCCGGCCGTCCTGCACCACCTCGAGCAGCACTGAATCGTCGCAGACGTGGAAACCGCCACTGGAACGGCACTGCCAGGCCACGAGGTTCATCTCCCAGCAGCCATAGACCTCGTAGACCGGTGCCTGCCAGCTCTCCTCGATCTGCCGCCGCCGTGCCTTGGTCAGCACCTCGCCGCCTGTTGCCAGGAACCGGGGCCGGATGTCGGTCCGGCCACTCTGCTGCAGCGATTCACCCAGCCTCGCCATCATGCCGGGGTAGGTCCCGATCATGCCGGGCCGCAGCGCTGCGAGTTCCTGCAACAGCTCGTCGGGAGGTGCACTCACGTCCAGGACATGATTGCGCCAGCCGAGCGCTCGCAGCAGGCTGCCGACCGGCTCGACCTTGGGCTCCGGCCGCTTGCTCATGGCCGCGATCCGCACGAACCGGTCGCCCAGGCGTTGCCCGAGGTCGCGCTGCGCCCGCAGCCAAAAGAGCTGGTGCAGCCATTTCTCGCGGCGCGAGCGATAGAGCACGAACGGTTCGCCGGTGGAGCCGGTCGTCTGGATTCGCTTGAGCCCCGCAGGATCGACGCCTTCCGCGAGTACCCGCTCCACGGGCTGGTGGCGCAGATCGTCCTTGCTGGAGATCGGGAGCCGCACGAGATCGGCCAGCCCACGGATCTGCGCTGGTGCCACACCATGCCGGTCGAACAGTTCGCGGTAGTAGGGCACCTGCGCGTGGGCATGCGCCACGACGTGCCGGAGCCGCTCTTCCTGGAAAGCTACCAGCTCCGCCCGCGACGGCCAGGGCGACGCTCCAATGGCCCGTGCGATCGTGCGCGCCTGATCCATCGCGTCCCTCCTCCTTGGCCCTCTCCGCCTGGGCCCGAGGAGCGTCCCGGGCCCGTTCCGTCGGGGCGCTTCGAATCAGGCGGCCGCGTCGTACTGGATCTTCATGGTGCCGGTCTTGAGCGGCGAGATCATCTGCCGGGCGATTTCCTCCAGCGGCAGGCGATGCGAGACCAGCGCTTCCGCCTTCGGACCGAGCTTCTCCAGCACGGCGATCGAATCCGGCAGGTTGTCGGACACGGCATGGCTGCCGATCAGGACAAGTTCGCGGCGGAACACCTCGTAGGGGCTGAGCGCGATCCTGGCCGAGGGGGCGCACACCCCGAAGAACAGGATGGTGGCACCGTCCCGGGCGAACGCGGGCATGCGGCCGGCCACCTCGGCGACACCGGTGCAATCCACCACCATGTCGAACCCGTCGCCCAGGGCTTCGGGCTGCAGATCGCGGCCATCCACGGCGGCAGCCGCGCCGAGTTCCAGGGCGCGTTGGCAGCGTGACGACTCGAGGTCCACCATCGTCACGTCGCCGACCCCGCGTGTCTGCAGGCCCAGCATCATCATCAGGCCGATCGGGCCGGCACCGAACACCAGCACCCGCATGCCGGGCCGCACCCGTGCCCGGGCGATGCCATGCATCACGCAGGCGAACGGCTCCGCCAGCGCCGCGACATGGAAGGGCAGGTCGCCCACGGAATGCACGTTGGCGGCAGCCACGGTCATGTAGGGCGCAAAGCCGCCATTCGTGGTAGCGCCATAACCCTTCAGGTTGGCGCAGAGGCTCGGACGTTTCGCCAGGCAGGCCCGGCAATGGCCACAGGGGATCAGCGGGTCGACCGCGACCCTGGCACCGACCGCCACGCCCTGCACCGACGCCCCCTTGGCCACGACCGTCCCGGCGATCTCATGGCCAGGCACGACGGGATAGGCGCATAGGTAGCGCCCGTGCAGGATGTCGAGATCGGTATGGCAGACGCCAGTCGCCGCGACCTTGACCAGGACCTGGTCCGCCTGGGGTTCCGGATCCGGAATCCGCTCGATCCGGGCGATGCCCTGTTCCCTGAACACCAGCGCTTCCATGTCCCGCTCCCTGATCTTGTGCTTTTCCGGGTGCTGCCTGCGTGCGCGTTGTCAGGTGATGTCGTCAATCCCCACGGTTCGATGAGCCGGTTCAACCCGTGCCGTTGTGGACCTGGGCCAACTGCAGCCAGGCGTTCTCGCTGCCGTCGAACCGCAGATAAGCGCTGCTCAGTGCTGCCAGCCGGTTGGGATCCTCGGCCAGTCGCTCGACCGCAAGCCAGCGATTCCAGGCCGGCATCATGCTCCAGCCAGGCTCGCCCACGAAGGCTCGTGGCAGGCGGTAATGGAGAGCCGGGCGGCTGCCGATCTTCTCGTAGGGAAGGCGCGCCCTGACGCGGGCCTCGTCGAAATGCTGAAGGACCGGCAGCAGATCGAGGGCTCGGTCGCGGGTAGGGTTGGCCCGCAGATAGTCGTCGGTGAAGGCGACGAGGTCGGGACGGTAGTCCGGTGCCATCACCTGGCGGACATAGGTGCGCGGGAACGAGCCGGGCATGAACATCGCGCGCCCAACCTCTCCGGCCGTCTCCCGGCGCAGCCAGGGCTCCAGCAGCAAGAATGCCCTCAGAAAGGCAAGGATCGTCGTCACGTCCAGCCGGAACAGGCCGATGTTGAAATGGAGGCCGAGCGAGCCGAACCGGGTCCGGCCCCTTCCGCGTGCGCCGGCCTCGCGCAGGATGGCGACGGCCCCGTCGACCTCGGCCAAGCGCTGCACCGGCAGGGGCGACAGGATCAGTTCCCTGGGCACGAAGCCGGCCAGCACATGCCCGAGCAGGGCGGCGCTCCAGCGTCCCATCCGCAGAGGCAAGGAGGCATTGTGGGCCTGCGGATGGACGTAGCGGACATCCAGTTGCACCGACAGGTCGCCCAGGCGGCTGCCGTGCACCGAAAAGGCATGCGGATCCTCCTGCACCAGATGGCCGCCCAGCCCAGCCTGGAGTGCCCGCGCGGCGGCTGACGCCCGCAGGCCGGTGAACTCGACTTCGACGCCTACCTGCCGGGCCGGTCCCGCGGACAGCAGGGACATGCCGGCCACGGAGGGAGCCGCCGGATCGAAGGTCGACGATGACGCCTTGTTCATGCTGCTTATGTGGGCGGCCTGGACCGAATCGCCATCGGGATGGCGGACGTTCCTATCCGGTCGGAACCATGGCTGCGCCGGCATCGTTGCTTCTTCGTTCAGCAGGGAGGGCGTCCGGTGTCTGGTCACGAAGGTCCATGCAAATCCGGGACGGCGCGGATCGGGCCGCTGGGCCGCCATCCCGTTGTCGGTCCGGCAACGTGACGGCGCTGCGCCTCTTCCTGGCACTCCTGTTGGTACTGGTTGTCGGCTGCATCGGCTTTGTCGCCTATGGCTGGCGATCGGAGATCGACCCGGTGGCCCGGCCTGGACAGCCTGACCCAGCCCTCGTGCAGCGTGGCGCGCAACTGGCGGCCATCGGCAACTGCAATGTCTGCCATACCGCACCGGGCGGCGAGCCCTTTGCCGGCGGCCTCGCCCTGCCCACACCGTTCGGCACGATCTATTCCACGAACATCACGCCCGATCGCGAGACCGGCATCGGCACCTGGTCGGCGGAAGCTTTCATCCGCTCGATGCGCGAGGGCGTCGACCGGGAGGGCAACCATCTCTATCCGGCCTTCCCCTACGACCATTTCACCCTCGTCACCGACGAGGACAACCGGGCGCTCCATGCCTATCTGATGACCCGCGAGCCGGTGCGCTACGTGCCGCCGCCGAACGAGCTGCCCTTCCCGCTCGACAACCGGCTGCTGGTCGCCGGATGGAAGCTCCTGTTCTTCGACGAGGCTGACCATCAGCCGGACTCCGGACAGGACGAAGCGTGGAACCGCGGGCGCTACCTCGCGGAGGGCCTGGGCCATTGCGGGGCCTGCCACACGCCGCGCAATCGCCTGGGTGCCGAGCAGGAGGACCGCCACTTCGACGGCGCGGAGATCGAGGGATGGCATGCCTATGCCATCGATCAGACGTCGGCGGCACCGATCCCCTGGAACGTGGACAGCCTTGCCGACTATCTCCGCCGAGGCTGGCATGCCGAGCATGGCGTCGCACGCGGACCGATGGCGCCGGTGACCGCCAATCTTGGCTCGGTCGACCCTGCCGACGTCCGCGCCATCGCCACCTATGTGGCCGCCACGATGGGCGATCCGGGGCCGGAGCGGCTCGCACGGGCCGAGCAGGTCCGTGATGCCGCAAGCGGCACCGGCCGCCTCGCGCAATCGGCCGACAGCCTGGCAGTTCCTGCCACGGCTGCGTCGGACGACGTAGGCGCCGCGGTCTACGCAAGCGCCTGTGCCATCTGCCACGAGAGCGGACGGCCCTTGCCCTTTGGCGGGCTCGACCTGCACCTGAGTACGGCCGTCAACGGACCAAACCCGCAGAACATCATCAACGTCACCCTATTCGGCCTGCCGGCCAGCGAAGGCGAAGCTGCCCCCGTCATGCCGGGCTTCGCCGGCACGCTCAGCCAGCAACAGCTGGTCGCCCTGATGAACCACCTGCGCGGCAGCTTCAGCGAACAACCGGCCTGGACGGATGTCGAGGAGCGGGTGGCACGGACGCTCAGCGGCGAGCAGCCGGTGAGCATCTACACGTCGGACGGCATGCAGCATGCACCCGCGACCGGGATGAGGACGAAGCCATGGCCGTGACCTTGAGCGTGAACGGACAGAGCCACACAGTGGAGTCCGAGCTCGATACGCCGCTCCTCTACGTCCTGCGCGATGATCTCGGGCTCAACGGCGCCAAGTATGGCTGCGGCCTGGGCCAGTGCGGCTCCTGCACCGTCTTGGTCGACGGCGCGCCCGTGTTCTCCTGCGTGACGCCCATCCTCCTCCTGGAGGGCCGCGAGATCACGACGGTGGAAGGCCTGGGCACGGTGGACGAGCCGGGGCCGATGCAGCGTGCCTTCATCGAGGAGCAGGCTGCCCAGTGCGGCTACTGCATCCCCGGCATGATGATGCGGGCCCAGGCCCTCCTCGAGCGCAATCCCTCGGCTGGCGATGCCGAGATCCGGGCGGCGCTGGAGCCGAACCTGTGCCGCTGCGGCACCCATATGCGGATCCTCAAGGCCGTGCGCCGGGCCGGGCAGCTCATGCAGTCGGCGGCGGCACCCGGAGCGAGCGAAGGAGCCGCGTCATGACCGGCCTTGGTATCGAGCGCCCGACCCGCCGCGGGCTGCTTGCCGGCAGCGGTGCCTTGATCGTCAGCTTCTCCATGCTCTCGCGGGCTTTCTGCCAGGAAGGCGAGGTCCAGAATGTCGGCCGCGAGCCGGAAGTGGCCCCCGAACTGCCGGGCAGCCTGTCTGAGGACCCCATCCTCGACAGCTGGATCCGGATCGATCCCGACGGCGGCATCACCGTGTTCACCGGCAAGGCCGAACTCGGCCAGGGGGTGAAGACCGCGATCATCCAGATCGCGGCGGAAGAGCTGGAAGTCGATCCCGCCGCCATCGAGCTGGTCACCGCAGATACCGGCCGCACGCCCAACGAAGGTTTCACCGCGGGCAGCCAGAGCATGCAGAACAGCGGCACCGGAATCCGGCATGCCGCCGTCCAGGTCCGCGAGATCCTGATCGGCCAGGCGGCCGGCCGCCTGCAGCTCGGCGTCGACCAGCTGCGGGCAGAGGCCGGCGCGGTGGTCGCTCCCGATGGGCGCCGCCTGCCCTACGGCGAACTGGTCGAGGACCAGCTTCTCCACATCGAGGCCGTGCCGCAGACCAGGCTGAAGCCCACCGACCAGTTCCGGATCATGGGCACCTCCATGCCGCGGGTGGACATCCCTGCGAAGGTGACCGGTGGCCCGGCCTATGTGCAGGACATGCGGCTGCCTCGCATGCTGCATGCCCGCATCATACGCCCGCCCAGCTACCAGGCCCGCCTGCTGGAGTTCGATGCGGCTCCGGTCGAACAGATGCCCGGCGTGGTCTCGATCGTGCGCGACGGCAGCTTCCTGGCGGTGGTCGCGGAAAAGGAGTTCCAGGCGATCAAGGCCATGCGTGCCTTGAGTACCCGCGCCCGCTGGCAGGAAGAGGCCTCCCTGCCACCTTCGGCAGATCTCCCGCAGCTCGTGCGCGACATCCCCGTCCACGAGGACGGAATCGTCGCCGAGGTGCTGGCCGCACCGGTGGGCGTGGAAAAGACCTACGAGGCGACCTTCACCCGCCCCTACCAGATCCACGGCTCGATCGGCCCGTCCTGTGCCGTGGGCCTGTTCGAGAACGGCGTGATGACGGTCTGGACGCATACGCAGGGTGTCTATCCCGATCGCAAGGCCATCGCCGAGATGCTGGGCATGCCGCCCGAGCAGGTGCGCTGCATCCATACTGAGGGTTCCGGCTGCTATGGCCACAACGCTGCGGACGACGCGGCCGCCGATGCGGCCCTGCTCGCCCATGCCGTTCCCGGCCGTCCCGTACGCGTGCAATGGATGCGCGAGCAGGAGCATGCCTGGGAGCCCTTCGGCCCCGCCATGGTCACGCATGTCCGCGCCGGCCTGAACAGCTCCGGCCGGATCGCGGAATGGAACTACGAGCTATGGAGCAACACGCACACGACCAGGCCAGGCCCGGCCGGTGCGTTGCTGGCGGCCCGGCATCTGGCCCAGCCGTTTCCTCCGCAGGAGCCCAAGCTCCAGATCACGCCGTCCGGCAATGGCGACCGCAACGCCGACCCGCTCTACACCATCCCGAGCAAGCGAGTGGTCTGGCACTTTCTGAAGGACATGCCGCTGCGCGTCTCGGCGCTCCGGGCGCTTGGCGCCTACGCGAACGTGTTCTCGGTCGAGAGCACCATGGACGAGCTGGCAATCATGGCCGGGGTCGACCCGGTGGAGTTCCGCCTGCGGCACCTGGACGACCCGCGCGCCCGCGACGTCATCGTGAAGGCCGCAGAGCAGTTCGGCTGGGCGACGACGACCATGCCGCCCAATCACGGCCGCGGCATCGGCTTTGCCCGCTATAAGAACCACGCAGCCTACCTGGCCCTCGTCGTGGAGGTCGAGGTGGAGCGTGACAGCGGACGTCTGCGGATCGTCCGAGCCGTGGCGGCCATCGACAGCGGCGAGATCGTCAACCCGGACGGCATCCGCAACCAGACCGAGGGCGGCATCCTGCAGGCGGCCAGCTGGACGCTCTACGAGGCGGTAAGCTTCGACGACACTCGCATCACCAGCATCGACTGGTCGAGCTACCCGATCCTGCGCTTCGGCGCCGTGCCGGACAGCATCGAGGTCCACATCATGGACCGCCCCGGCGAGCCGTTCCTCGGCACGGCGGAAGCGGCCCAGGGACCCACAGCCGCGGCGATCGGCAACGCCCTGCGGGATGCCACCGGCAAGCGTTTCACCGACCTTCCCCTGAACCGGGCAAGGGTGAAGCAGTTGATCGGCGCTTAAGCCCGGTACCTCAGTCGACGACCGTCTCGATCGTCGCGAGCAGCCCGCGCTCATCGATCATGCGCCGGTAGCCCACGAAACTCGCCACGAAGCCTGGATGCTGCTCCAGCTTCAGCGGCAGGAGCGTGCTGATGCGTAGCGGCGCCGTTGGATCGGGATCCAGAGCCAGCGCCCGATCCGACGGCCCCAGATTGGGTTCGATCGGATCGAAGCGCTGGCCGCGGTCGTCGATGCCACCGAGGTAGCGTGCGAAGCCGGCCAGCATGACCGCCAGGCGCCGGTGGTCCCGGTTCCCGTCCAGGCAGGTCCTGATCGTCTCGGACAGGAATACCGGGATCTTCGAGCCACTGTCCGAGGTCAGGCGCGCCAGCTGGTCGTTGATGGCGGGATTCGCGAAGCGCTCCAGCACGATGTCCCGGTAGCGGTCGAGCGGCATGTCGGGCGGTGCCGTGAGCAGCGGGATCACGTCCTGGTTCAGGAAGGTCCTGAGCAGGGTCAGGACGCGCGCATCCGCCATCGCCTCATGGACGAAGGTGTAGCCGCCGACCTGGCCTGGGTACGACAGCATGATGTGCGAGGCGTTGAGCATGCGCAGCTTGATCTGCTCGTAGCCCTTCACATCGTGGGTGAACTGCACGCCCACCTTCTCCAGCGCCGGCCGGCCATTGCAGAACCGGTCCTCCACGACCCACTGGATGAAATCCTCGGCGAAGATCGGCGCCCGGTCCTCGACCCCGGTCATCTCGTTCAGCCGGCGGATGTCGGCCGGCAGGACGGCCGGGGTGATCCGGTCGACCATGCAGGCGGGAAAGGCGACCTGTGCCTCGATCCAATCAGCAAGATCGGGATCATGGGCGCGGGCGAAGGCCAGGACCGCCGCCTTGGCGACCTCGCCATTGTGCTGGAGGTTGTCGCAGGACAGCACGGTGAAAGGCTTGGTGCCGGCAGCACGCCGCTTCGCCAGCGCCATCGTGATGAAGCCGAACACGCTCTTCGGCCGGTCCGGGTTCGCCAGGTCGTGCACGATATCGGGCGCATCCAGCCAAAAGGCGCCGGTCTTGTCGTCGATATTGTAGCCGCCTTCGGTGATCGTCATCGACACGATGCGGATGGCGGGATCGCTGAGGCGGGCAACTGCCGCCGCCGGATCGGCCGGTGCGAACAGGTACTCGACGATCGAGCCGATCACGCTGCTGGTGGGTTGGCCGGACGGCGGGAAGACGCTCAGCGTGTAAAGGCCGGCCTGGGCCTGCAGGGCCTCCGCCTTGGCCCGCTCGGCCGGACTGTCGACGATCCCCACCCCGAGGATGCCCCAGCCCTCCTGGTCCGGCAGGGACAGGCACTGGTCCAGGTAGACTGCCTGGTGGGCGCGGTGGAAGTTGCCCACGCTCAAGTGCGCGATGCCTGGGGACACGCGGCTGCGGTCGTAGGACGGGCGGCCGATCCGCTCCGGCAGGTTGGACAGCGTGTCCTGGCCCAGCGCCACCATCATGCTTCTCCCCCGATCCAACGGCTATGCTCTCGCCGTCGACTCTATGGCGGATGGCCGCCATCGTCACGCCCGCCAGGACAGGCGATGCATGCCGGGGCCTTGTGCCGGTTCGGGATCGCCGGCAGGAACGGCCCGTTCGCGCGACACAGGGAGGTACGAACGTTGCCCAAGATGACGATCATCGTCGAGTTTGACATCCTGGAAGGCCAGGAAGCCGAGTTCACCCGCCTGATCAGCGAACATGCGCGCCTGACCCGGGAAGAGGAGGAAGGCTGCCTCCGATTCGAGGTGATCAAGCCCATCGAGCGCGACGGCACCCCGATCCCCAACAAGCTGTTGGTGAACGAGCTCTATGCCGACGAGGCGGCGCTGACCCGGCACGAGCAGAACCCGCGCATGCCGGGTCTGCGCGAGCAGACCGGACCGCTCCTGGCCGGCCGGCGCCTGATCCTGGCTGAGGAGAGCTGAGCCGGCCACTGTTCTAGGCGGTCCGCCGGAAAACGCGCTGGACCGGGATCAGCCAGGCGGTGAGGCAAGCCAGCACCGCCATGACCAGGATCCCCCAGAACGACAGGTGCAGGGAGCGGTCCAGAACGCCCTGCACCTGCAGGTTGGCGGCGGCAGTGGCCAGTCCGTTCCCCCCTTCCAGCACGGCATGGACCTGCGCCTCCAGGCCACGGGATGCGTAGTGCGCGATCCCGTAGTTCAGGATGGCACCCAGCACGGTGGCGCCGAGCGTGTTGCCGAGGCTGCGGGCGAACAGGTTGGACGAGGTGGCGCTGCCGCGGGCCGACCAGTCGACGCTGTCCTGGATCAGCACGATGCTGGTGATGCTGAGCGTACCCATGCCGAAGCCCATGATGAACGAGCCGATGCCGGCCAGTGCCACGTGGCTGCCCGGGGCCAGCAGCAGCAGGAAGGCCGCCCCGATCGGGAAGACGACGGCACCGAAGCGCAGCGTGTTGCGGATGCCGAACGTCCGGTAGAGCCGGCCGGAGATGCTGACGGCGAGCGGCCAGCCGATGATCAGCATGGTGAGCGTGAAGCCGGCCAGCATGGGCGAGCGGCCAAGCACGCCCTGGACATAGAGCGGCAGCACCGTGGTGAGCCCGATCAGCGCCATGCCAGCCAGCACGGTGGCGCTGTTGCAGGCGGCGATCAACGGGCGGCTCCACAGTTCCAGGGAGATCATGGGCTCGGGTGCCCGCTTCTCGTGCCAAAGGAAAAGGCCGCCGCCGACGACGAAGAGCAGGCCGAACGGGAGGAGGAAGCTGATGGATGCGCTAGCCTCGGTCAGGATGACCAGGAGGGAGACGATCGCGATCGAGAAGAGGGCTGCACCCAGATAGTCGATCCGGTGCTCCCTTCGTTCCACACGCTCGTGGAGGAACATGAGCAGGCCGGCGATCGCGAGCAGGCCGAACGGGATGTTCGCCCAGAAGATCCAGGCCCAGTGCATCCGCTCGACGATCAAGCCACCCGCCAGCGGCCCGATGACGGCGGAGGAAGCCCAGACTGCGGACAGGACGCCTTGGACCTTGCCGCGCTTTTCCAGGGAGTAGAGGTCCCCGACGATCGTCACCGTGATCGGCTGGATGGCGCCCGCCCCCAGCCCCTGCAGCAGCCGGAACACAATCAGGGACGGCATCGACCAGGCGAATCCGCAGAGCAGCGAGGCCAGGAGGAACAGCGCCACGCCGCCGATCAGCATGGGCTTGCGGCCGAAGATGTCGGACAGCTTGCCGTAGATCACGGTCGTCGTGGTCTGGGCGAGCAGGAAAGCCGAGAACACCCAGCTGTAATAGGCAAAGCCGCCGAGCTGGCCGACGATGTGGGGCATTGCGGTCGCGACGATGGTGGCCTCGATCGCGACCATGAACGTGGCCAGGATGATGGCCGCGATGATGTACGGGCGTCGCGAGATGGACGCATCGGCGGACATGGCATTCCTTGCGGGCTTCGATATGGAAGCCTGACATATGTTCCAGGACATCGCCCGGGTCGACCTCCATGCGGTGGATCCAGGGCAGGAACTTCCTGTTCGGGGAGTCGTTGAGCAGCCGATGCACCAGCTTCGGAGGCCAAAGATGGCTGCGACTAAAGAGAAGACCCTCAACGACGCCTTCTACGAAACGCTCAAGGACGTATTCTATGCCGAGCGCCAGTCCGTGCGGGCACTGGGCAAGGCTGCGAAGAACGCCAAGTCCGACCAGCTGAAGCAGGCGTTCGAGAAGCACCGTGACGAGAGCGCCAACCAGGTCGAGCGCCTGAACCAGGTCTTCGAGATGCTGGGCAAGGCTGCCCGTGGCAAGACCTGCGAGGCGACGCAGGGCCTGCAGGCCGAGATGGAAGAGGATCTCGAGGACTTCGGTGACAGCCCGGCCGGCGATGCCGTCCTGATCGGTGCTGCCCAGGCCCTGGAGCACTACGAGATCGCGCGCTACGGTACGCTCAAGACCTGGGCCTCGCAGCTCGGCATGACCGACGCCGCGCGCCTGCTCGACGAGACGCTTCAGGAAGAGAAGCGCACCGACGAGCTGCTCACCCAGATCGCCGAGCAGTCGGCCAACCAGGAAGCCGAGCAGGGCGGTCAGGCGTCGCAGCGCAAGTCGACCAAGAAGTAAGGCTCCGCCTAGCACGAGGCCAGGTCCGGCTGCAGTCAAGCAGGCTGCAGCCGGCTCCCATGTCGGGGTAGAGTGTGCGGTTGATCGAGTTGCCGAAGGCAGCCTCCCGTGGCCGCGGCCGGGCGCATCGGGTATTTCATCCGCTGTCGGGTGCCGATCTTAGCACCCTCCTGAAGGTATGGATAAAGGGCGGCTCGCCGTCGCTGCAGAGGTGCCATGTTCCCTGGGTGGCGCTCGCCTCAGCCCTCGGGCGGCTGCCGTTCACGGCGCTGGAAAGCCTGGCACGTCATACCCTGCTCGACACCGCCTGCCTGCCCGCCCCGATCTTCGTGGTAGGCTACTGGCGCAGCGGCACCACCCATTTTGCCAATGTGCTCAGCCGCTGGCAGGGTCTGGGCATGCTGCCGCCCATTGCCGTCGGCCTTCCCCACGAAGCGCTGGGGCTGGCACGGCTGGCGGCTCCCTTCATCGAGCAATTCTATCCGAAGACGCGGCTGATCGATCCGGTCCCGTTGGGACCTGAGCTGCCGCAGGAGGACGAGCTGGCGCTCGCCAACATGTCCTCCTTGTCGTTCTACCACGGAATCTATTTCCCGAGGCATGCGCGGGAATGGATCGACCGGGGCCTGTTCTTCGATGGCGCCACGCCTTGCCAGATCGAGGCCTGGAAGCGCGCCCTGCATGACTTCCTGACCGTCATGACGATCCACCAGGGCCGCCGCCCTGTGCTCGTCCGCAACCCCGCCCACAGCGCGCGCGTCCCCCTGCTAAGATCGCTTTGGCCGAACGCGAAGTTCATCCACCTTTATCGCGACCCCTATGTCGTCCAGGCGTCGGCCAGCCGCATGTTCCGCACCTTGTTTAGGGAGCTGGCCCTGCAGGAGAGTGACGTCGACACGGACGATCTGGTGCTGCGCACCTATCCGCGGATGCTGACGACCCTGCTGCGTGATGCGGAGCAGCTTCCAGCCGGCAGCTTTGCCGAAGTGCAGTTCGAGGCGTTCGAGCGAGATCCGATCGGCCAGTTGCGGCGTATCTTCGACGAACTGGGGCTTGAGGGCTTCGGCGAGGCGAAGGTTGCGTTTGCGGCCTATCTCGAGACGGTGAAGTCTTATCGGAAGGCAGACCATCATCTCGATGTCGAGATGGTGCGACGCATCGAGAAGAACTGGCAGCCGGTGCTTCAGCGGTGGAGCTATCCGGCACCGTCGCACGGCCCTCTCGTCCAAGGCTGACGGTGTTCGCCTTCGCCGCGAACCGGCCGGCCGGATTCGTCCTCCTGCCGAACGCCTTGCCAGGGCAACGGCAGGGACTAGGTTGCGTGCTGGGGAGGCGATCGACGCATGGGCGGAAGCAAGCGAGCCAGGGTCGCCGTGGTCGGTGCCGGTCCGGGAGGACTGTCGGCAGCCCTGATGCTGGCCCGCGCCGGCGTGGAGGTGACTGTCTTCGAGAAGGCCGGCCAAGTCGGCGGACGGACCAGGACGATCGAAGCGCCCGGCGGCTACAGGTTCGACCTGGGCCCGACCTTCTTTCTCTATCCCCGCGTGCTTCGTGAGATCTTCGCCGCCTGCGACGCCGACCTCGACCGGATGGTCGAGCTCAAGCGCCTCGATCCGCTCTACAAGCTGATCTTCGAGAGCGGCGGCGAGCTTCGGGCCTCGGCCGATCCGGAGCGACTGCAGCAGGACGTGGCCGCACTCTCCCCCCATGACGCCGGGCGCATCCAGGCCTACCTCGCCGACAACAGAAGAAAGCTCACGGCCTTCCGGCCGATCCTGGAACGCCCGTTCACGAAGCTCACCGACTTCCTGGCGCCCGACGTCCTGGCCTCCTTGGGCAAGCTCCGGCCATTCACCTCGGTCGACCAGGACCTCAGGCGGCATTTCGACGACCCGCGTGTCCGCCTGGCCTTCTCCTTCCAGAGCAAATACCTGGGCATGTCGCCGTTCCGCTGCCCCAGCCTGTTCACCATCCTGAGCTTTTTGGAGCACGAGCACGGCATCTTCCATCCCATGGGCGGCTGCGGCGCCGTGTCGGAGGCGATGAAGACGCTGGCGGAGCGCATGGGCGTGCGCTTCATGCTGGGCACCGACGTGGATCACATCGAGTACCGGTCCGACAAGCCCGTCGCCGTGCACGCCAAGGGCAGCCGGCACGAGGCCGATTCGGTGGTGATCGGCGCGGACTTCGTCGGCAACATCCGCAAGATCGTGCCCGAGCGCTACCGTGCCCGCTGGAGCGACGCCAAGATCGAGCGGGCCCGCCTGTCCTGCTCCACCCTCATGTTCTATCTCGGCATCGAAGGCGGCGTGGACGGCCTGGACCACCACACGATCCTCCTGGCCGAGGACTACGAGCGCAACATCAAGGAGATCGAGGACGGCATCCTGCCGATGCAGCCCTCCATCTATGTGCAGCATGCCGGCTTCACCGATCCAGGCATGGCACCGCCCGGCCATACCAGCCTGTACGTTCTGGTGCCCGTGCCCAACCTGCGCGCCGGCATCGACTGGCCGGCCGTTCTCCCCTCCTATCGGCAGCACGTGTTCGAGCGGCTTCGGCGGATGGGCCTGGAGGACCTGGAGCGGCGCATCCGCTTCGAGCGGGTCGTGACGCCCCAGCAATGGCAGGCTGAGTACGCGGTGGGCCAGGGTGCCACCTTCAACTTGGCCCACGACCTCCTGCAGATGCTCTGGTTCCGTCCGCACAACCGGCTGGCGCCGGGAACCTACCTGGTGGGCGGCGGCACCCACCCGGGCAGCGGGCTGCCCGTCATCTTCGAAGGTGCGCGGATCACCACGAAGCTTCTTCTCGATGATCTGGGCATCGACCATGCTCGTATGCCCATCCTGGACGAGGCACCGCTCGCCGATGCGGGCGAGCCGAAGGCGGAGGCTGCGGCTTGAGACTTGCCATCGCGGGCTTAACCATCCTGGTCGCCTTGCCCGCCTCCGCGGCGACGCTGACCGTCCAGGTCACGGGTATCCAGAGTGGGCAGGGCAAGATCAACGTCGCGGTCTGCAATGGCGGGTTCGACGTCGAAGGCTGCCCCTATGGTGCCCTGCTTCCATCCACCCCGCCGTCCATGGACGTGGTGTTCCCGGATCTTCCGGACGGGCGCTACGCCATCGCCGTCTACCATGACGAGGACGACAGCGGCGAGCTCAACAAGAACGTGCTGACCCTCCCGACCGAGCCGTACGGCTTCAGCAACGACATCGGTCGGACGGGCATGCCGACCTTCGCCGATGGGCTCGTCGACGTGCAGGGCGACACCACCATCCAGGTCACGGTCAAGCCGTTGTTCGGCGGCTAGGGGTATCCAATGAAGGTTGCGGTCATCGGTGGCGGTCTCGGCGGGTTGGCGGCAGCCTGCGTGCTCGGCGCGCGCGGCCACCAGGTCGTCCTGTTCGACAAGAACAGTTGGGCCGGCGGCAAGGCGGCGCTCCTGGAGGAGGGCGGCTTCCGGTTCGACATGGGCCCGACCATCCTGACGGTGCCGAGCGTGCTGGAGCGGATCTTCGCCGAGGCCGGGCGCAAGCTCGCGGACCATCTGGACCTGGTCCGGCTGGATCCGCAGTGGCGCTGCTTTTTCGACGACGGCACCCGGATCGACCTCCTCCAGGACATTCCGACCATGGCTGATGCCATGGACAGGTTTGCGCCGTCGACCAAGGCCGGCCAGGGCTACCGCGAGTTCCAGGATCTCGCTGCCAACCTCCATGGCATCTCCGAGCGGTTCTTCTTCTGGAAGTCGGTCGAGGACCTGTTCGACACGATGGACCTGAAGAAGAACTTCAACTCCGCGACCCTGCGCGACGTGCTGGCGCTGCGCATGGGCAGCTCGGTCGCCGCCACCATTCGGAGCAAGGTGAAGGACGAGCGTCTCGCCCAGATGCTCGACCACTTCACTCAGTATGTCGGCTCCTCGCCCTATGGCTCGCCGGCCGTGCTCTGTGCGATCGGCCATATGCAGGCGGCCGAGGGCGTGTGGTACCCCATGGGCGGGACCCGTGCGGTGGCCGAGGCGCTGCATGACCTGGCCGCTGACCTGGGCTGCCAGTTTCGCCTGGGCGAGGACGTCACCGGGCTGCGGATCGAGCAGGGGCAGGTCAAGGGTGTCGGCACCGCCAGCGGAGAGATGCCCGTGGATGCGGTCGTGTCCAACATGGACGCGATCCGTACCTATCGCGAGCTGGTCGGCGGCGATGTCGCCCGGCACTACGACCGCAAGGGCTTCCAGCCGGCCTGCTCGGGCGTCGTCCTCTATCTCGGCCTGAACAAGCGCTACGAGCACCTGGCCCATCATGACTTCGTCTTCTCGCGCGATCCGCACGAGGAGTTCGAGTACATCTACGGCCACGGCCTGCCCGCCCCCGATCCCACCTGCTACATCGCTGCCCCCGCGATCACCGACCCGGCCGTGGCTCCTCCTGGCGGCGAGGCGCTCTACGTGCTCGTGCACACGCCCTATCTGCGGCCTGGGCAGGACTGGCAGCAGATGTTTCCGGCCTATCGGAAGGTCATCCTGGACAAGCTGGAGCGCACCGCCGGCATGACCGGCCTTGCCGACCGGATCGTCGTCGAGCGGCACCTGACGCCCCAGGACATCCACGACCGCTACAAGGTCCTGAACGGCGCCATCTACGGCCTTGCCAGCCACGGCAAGTTCACCGGCGCCTTCAAGCCCGGCAACCGCAGCCGCCAGGTCCGCGGCCTTTATCTCGCCGGCGGCTCGGCCCATCCCGGGCCCGGCATGCCGATGGTGATGATGTCCGGCTGGATCGCGGCCGACGCGCTGGACGCCGATGCCCGCCGCAACTCCCTGGACCGCGCTTCATGAGCGAATCCGCCAGCGCGCCACCCGGACTGCCGCCGCGCTCGCCGATGCTCTGGGCATTCATGGCGCGCCAGTTCACGAGCTACCTGCGGCGGAACATGAACGCGTTGCGCGTGGCGCGCTGGGGCGAGCTCGATGCGCCCGACGCTCCGCTGGTGGTCTACAGCAACCATCCCTCATGGTGGGATGCCGCCCTGTTCATCGTGCTGGGCAAGGAGCTTCTGCCGTCGCGCGCCTCCTACGCGCCCATCGATGCGAAGATGCTGGAGAAGTACAAGTTCTTCGGCCGGATCGGCGCGTTCGGGCTGGACCTGGAGAGCCGTCGGGGTGCCGTGAACTTTCTCCATCAGGCAAGCGCCATCCTGGCCAGCCCGGAGCGAGCGCTCTGGATCACGGCACAGGGCACCTTCAAGGACGTCCGCGAGCGCCCGATCGAGCTTAGGCCGGGCGTGGCCCACCTGGCCGAGCGCGTGCCGGACGCGAGCTTCGTTCCCCTCGCCATCGACTACTGCTTTTGGAGCGAGCGCGGTGCGGAAGCCTTGGTCGCATTCGGACGCCCGATCCCCGGTCGTGAGCTCACGGCCTTGCCGCGGAACGGACGGCTCGCCGTCCTGGAGCAGGCACTGACCGACACGATGAACCGCCTGGCCGGCGATGCCATCAGCCGTGATCCCGCCCGCTTCAGGCCGATCGTGGAGGGTCGCCAGGGCATTGGCGGCATCTACGACCTTTGGCGCGGCGCCAGGGCTCGCCTGCGCGGCGAGCGCTTCCAGCCCGGTCACCTGGAGCAGCGGCCATGACCGTGCTCGGCTGGATCGCGCTGCTCCTCGCCTTACTTCCGGCCGTGCTCTGCCTGGTCAACCGACGGGCGCTGACCCAAAGGGCCGCGACACGCGACACTTCGGCCGTGCATGTTTCGATCCTGATCCCGGCACGCGACGAGGCGGCCAACATTGGCGGAGCGCTCGATGCCGCCAGGCTGAGCCTCGGGGTCACGCCCGAGATCATCGTCATGGATGACGGCTCGACCGACGACACCGCCTCGATCGTCCGTGCCCATGCCGACCTGGATCCCCGTGTCCGCCTGGAAAGCGCGCCCCCCCTGCCACCCGGCTGGGGCGGCAAGGCCCATGTCTGCCAGCGCCTCTCCGAACGGGCGTCCGGCGAGTACCTCCTGTTCGTCGATGCCGACGTTCGCCTGGCGCCAGAGGCTGCCGCGACCATGGTGGCCCATGCCCAGGATCGCCGGCTCGACCTGGTGAGTGCTGTGCCGATGCAGATCATGGGCACGCTCGGCGAGCTTCTCACCGTACCGATGATCAACTTCCTGATCTATGGCTACCTGCCCATTCCCCTGATGCGCGCGCGGCCGGACCCGTCGCTTGCCGCCGCCTGCGGCCAGCTTCTCCTGTTCCGGCGCGAAGCCTATCGGCGCGTGGGCGGGCACGAAGCCATTCGATGGAGCCGTCACGACGGGCTGCAACTGGCTCGCCGCCTGCGCACCGAAGGCTTTCGCACCGACCTGATCGACGGCGCCCAGCTTGCGACCTGCCGGATGTACGAGGGCATGCGCGCGTCCTGGGAAGGCTTCGTCAAGAATGCGCGGGAGGGCATGGCGACGCCGGTCGGCCTGCCGGTCTGGACCCTGCTCCTCCTGGGTGCACACGTCTTGCCGTGGATCCTGCTGGTGGCCGCCCTGTTCGGCGCCGGGCCGCTCTGGCTGCCGCTGGTGGCCATCCTCGTCTCGCTCGGCACCCGCCTCGCCATCACGCTCTGGTCCCGCGAGCCCTTGTCCTGCGTGCCCCTCCATCCGCTGACGATGATCGTGGGTCTGGCCATCCAGTGGGATGCGCTGATCCGCGGCGGCACTGGCCGCCAGGTCGGCTGGAAAGGACGCAGCTACCAGAGCGGTGCCACGCCTTGATGGCGGCGGCCGATCCGGCCAAGACGGCCACAACGGAGGCCTTCCCGGTCGCCTCGCTGGTGCTGGCTGCGCCGATTCGTGCCGCCGTCATGGCCTTCTACCGCTTCGTGCGCCGCGCCGACGACATCGCCGACGACCCCGGCCTGCCGGCAGACGTCAAACTGGAGCGGCTGGCGGCCATGGAAGCGAGCCTGGCCGGCCATGACTCTGGCGACCCGCTCGCTGCCGCCCTGATCGATGTCGACCGCCGCTTCGGGGCCGGCATCACCCAAGCCCGCCTGCTTCTCCAGGCCTTCCGCCAGGACGCGGTCCAATCCCGCTATCATGGCTGGGACGAGCTCCTGGCCTATTGCCGCCTGTCGGCCGATCCGGTCGGCCGCTTCCTGCTCCGCCTGCATGGGGAGAACGAAGCCGCCGACGCCCCGGCCGATGCGCTTTGCACCGCGCTCCAGATCCTGAACCACCTGCAGGACCTGAAGCAGGACCATGATCGCCTGGGCCGGGTCTATCTGCCGATCGCCTGGTTCGAGCCGATCGGAGAGCGCCGCTTCTTCGGTGGCGTCGACGAACCTGCCAGGCGCCCGGTCCTCGACGCGGCCCTGGACCAGTGCGACGCGCTGCTGGACCGAGCAGCCTGCCTTCCCCTCCACATCCGGGACGGGCGCCTGCGGCTGCAAGCCGTCGCAACCATCGCTTCTGGCCGCTCGCTGGCCCGGCGCCTGCGCCGGCAGGACCCCATCACCACCCGTGTCGGCCTGGGTGCGCTCGACAAGCTGAGCTGCCTGATGGGCTTGGCGCTCCAGCCCGCACCCAGTGACGCCGCGATCACGCAGGACATCGTCCAACGCTCCCGGACCTCGTTCCGCTTCGGCATCCGCAATCTGTCCGGCGATCGCCGCCGGGCACTGCATGCCGTCTACGCCTTCTGCCGGCGGGTCGACGACATCGCCGATGGCGCTGCACCGCCTGCCGAGCGGCTGCGCTTCATCGACGACTGGCGGCGGGAGATCGACCGGCTGGGCGGTGGTGCCCCCTGCACCCCGATCGGACGCGAGCTGGACCTGGCCGTGGACCGGTTCGCCCTGCCGGTGCCGGAGCTTCACCTGCTGCTGGACGGGTTGGCCCTGGACGCCGTGGAGCGCCTGCGCTTCGACCACGAGGACCAGCTGACCGGCTACTGGCGCGCCGTGGCAGGCTCGGTGGGCCTCCTCTCGGTGCGGATCTTCGGCACGGACCAGGCCGATTCGTTCGCGCTGGCCCTGGCCCGGGCGCTGCAGCTGGTGAACATCCTCCGCGACGTCGTCGAGGATGCCCGACGTGACAGGGTCTACATTCCCTTGTACCGCCTGGGTGGCCAGGACGGCGATGCCGCCCTCCTGATCGGGTCCGCCTCCTTCGCGCGTGCATGGCATGACCTGGCCGAGGAGGCAGAGCAGGCTTTTGCCGAGGCGGAACGGCTCCTGGAAGGCCAGTGCCGGCGGACGCTCAAGCCGGCCCTGCTCATGCTCTGGAGCTACCGCCCGCTGCTGGCCCGGATGCGCCAGCGCGGCTGGAACCTGCAGGCGCCGCGACCGACCCTCCGGCCGGCCGAGAAGGCATGGCTTGCCTGGCTGGCGCTTCGGGAAGCCGCATGACGCGCATCCGTCACGTGATCGGCGCCGGCGTGAGCGGCCTGGCCGCCGCGCATCTGGCCGGCCAGGCGGGGATCCGCACGATCGTCCATGAGGCTTCGCCCCATCCAGGCGGCCGCTGCCGTACGCTTGCCCGCCATGGCCTCAGCTATGACAACGGCACCCATGTGCTGCTCACTGCCAACCGGCGTGCATTGGCCCTTTTGCGTGCGATCGGCGCCGAACGGCGTTGGGTCGAGCCTGAGCCTGATGGCCTACCGGTCGTGGGCCTTCCCAAAGCGTCCCTGGCCACGGTCGGTCTCTCGCCATGGAGCTGGGCGCTGGCCAGCCGCCGCCCGCCGGGCGTGGGTCTGGCCGACCTCGCGCGCCTGCTGCCGATGCTGGCAACGCCTGGGGCGCGCAGCGTCGCCTCCTATGCCGGATCGTCGCCGGGCCTGCTCCAGTTCCTGGACATGACCAGTGCTGCCGTCCTGAACACGTCGCCCAACAAGGCGTCGGCACGGCTGCTCGCCATCGTGTTCCGCCGCCTGCTCCTGCCCGGCGCTTCGCGGCTGCTCGTGGCCCGCGAGGGCCTGGGCCCCGACCTGATCCAACCGTTGGCAGCCTCCGTACAGTCACATGGCGGGAGCATCCGGCTCGGCCGCCGCCTGATGTCGATCCGGTGCCAGGCGGGCCGGGCGGTCGCCCTCGTCTTCGGCGACGGCGTGGTGGCTCTCGGCCCGGAGGACGAGGTGGTGCTGGCCCTGCCGCCTGCCGCGCTGCGCACTCTTCTGCCGGAGGTACCGGTGCCGACCGCGTTCGAGCCGATCGTCAACCTGCACTGGGCTCACCGCGGGCGCGGCCCGATCCGCTTCATCGGCGTCACCGGCGGGGTAGCCCAGTGGATCCTGGTCCGCCCGGGCATGCTGAGCGTCACGGTCTCCGCCGCCGCCGGGCTGCAGGACCTCCCGGGAAGCGAGCTGGCGGCCCGGGTCTGGCCGGAGGTCGCGGCCGCCTGCGGCCGCCTGGGCGTCGACATCGACGGCGCATCGCCTGCCGACGTCCTGGTCGTGAAAGAGCGTGCCGCCACGCCCCGCCAGGACAGTGCCTATGCCCAGCTCGGATCGGTCGAGCGCCGCCCGCTCGCCAACCTGGCCCTTGCCGGCGACTGGACCAGCGGGCTGCCCGCGACGATCGAGGGCGCCGTGGTCTCCGCACATGCCGCCAGCCGCGCCTTGTCCACGCCATCGTCCCGCCACGCCCTGCGCCGGGCCGGCCGAGAAGCTTTGGCATGAGCAAGCCCGCCCTGGACGTCCTGCTCGCACGCACCCGAGGCTTCTGCGCCGGCGTGGAGCGTGCGATCGACGCGGTCGGGCATACGCTGGACCGCTCCGGCGGCAGCCCGGTCTATGTCCGCCACGCCATCGTCCATAACCAGCGCGTGGTCGACGGCTTGGCCGCGCGCGGAGCCCGCTTCGTCGAGGATCTCCGCGACGTGCCGAAAGGCGGCACCGTCGTGTTCAGCGCCCATGGCGTTCCCCGCCAGGTCGAGGAAGAGGCCCGGGCGCGGCGCCTGCGCGTCGTCGACGCCACCTGCCCGCTGGTCCGCCGCGTCCACCACGAGGCGGCACGGCAGACCGCCCAGGGCCGCACGCTGATCGTGATCGGCCATCCCGAGCATGTGGAGGTGATGGGCATTGTCGGCCGTTGCGACGGGCCGGTCGTCGTGGTGGCCGACGCAGCGGAGGCGGAGCGGCTGGAGCCCGAACAGGCCAGCAACCTCGCCTATGTCGTGCAGACCACGCTGTCGGTCGACGACGCCAGGCGCATCATCGACGTCCTGACCCGCCGCTTTCCGACCATCACCGGGCCCGACATCCGCACGATCTGCTACGCTACCCAGAACCGGCAGAACGCCGTCGCCCTGCTCAGCCGGCGTGTGCGGCGGGTCATCGTGTGCGGCGACAGGGCCAGCTCCAACAGCAACCGGCTGCGTGAGCTGGCACAGGCCGCCAACTGCCAGGCCCTGCTCATCGGCGACGCCGCCGAACTGTCGCGCGGCTTCCTGGAGGGCGAGCAGGCGATCGGGCTCACGGCCGGGGCGTCCGTGCCGGAATCGATCGTGCAGGAGACGATTGCCCGGATCGGGCTCTGGTATCATGTGACCCTGCGCGAGATCGGGGAGCAGGAGCGCTCCCCGCGCCTCCACCCGGTCGACTTCGCTGGACTCGATGACCCCGCACCCGCCTGATTCCCTGGCCAATGCCTTCCATGCCCTGCGCCTGACCGAGAGGACCGACGGTCCGGTCGAACTGGTGGCGAGGCTGGACCTGCTCAAGCGTCTGGAGGTGGCCGTCCTCGGGGCGAAGGAGCGGATCGTCCAGGCAGCCGCTGCCGATTTCGGCGCCCGCTCCCGCGAGGAGACCCTGTTCGGCGAAGTACTGGGCGTCGTGTCCGCGCTGCGCCATGCCCATCGCCATGTACGGCGCTGGAGCCGGCCGCGGCGCGTGCCGGTGGGTGCGCCGTTCTGGCCCGCCAAGGCCTGGCTGGTCCCCCAGCCGCTGGGCCTGGTTGGGATCATGTCGCCCTGGAACTACCCCTTCCTCCTGGCCCTCTCGCCGCTCGTGGGTGCTCTGGCCGCGGGCAACCGGGCGATGCTGAAGCCATCGGAGCATACGCCCAGGGTCGCCGCCGAGATCGCGCAGCTGCTCGACCGGTCGCTCGGGCAGACGATCGTACGCACGGTCGAGGGTGGCCCAACCATTGCCCGGGCCTTCGCGTCGCTGCGCTTCGACCACCTGATATTCACCGGCAGCACCGCGCGTGGTCGCGAGGTCGCCATGGCCGCGGCCGCCAACCTCGTTCCCGTCACGCTCGAGCTTGGCGGCAAGTGTCCGGCCATCGTCCTGCCCGACGCCGACCTCGACGCTGCCGCGTCGGCCATCGTGACCGGCAAGGGGCTGAATGCCGGCCAGACCTGCATCGCACCGGACCATGTGCTGCTGGCAGGCGTTCCTGGCGATCGCTTTCGGGCCGCGCTGGAAGCAGCGGTCCAGCGGCACTTCCCGGATGGCCTGACCACCCGGATCATTCCCCACCGCGCCGGCCAGTTCGGCGGACCCGAGGGTATGCTGCAGATCGTGGTCGACCCGCCGCCATCCTCGCCGCTGGTCACCGAGGAGGTCTTCGGGCCCGTTCTGCCCATCCACGCCCTGCCTGACCTGGACGCAGCCCTGGACCGGCTCCGGGACCAGGACTCGCCCCTGGCCGTCTATCTGTTCAGCCGCGACCCGCAGGCCGAGCGGCGCGTGCTGCAAGGCACGCGAGCCGGTGCCCTGGTGGTGGGCGGCACGATCGTCCAGGCGGCCATCGACGAACTCCCCTTCGGCGGCCTCGGTGCTTCGGGGATGGGCCGCTATCACGGTCAGGCCGGCTTCGACGCCCTGTCCAACCTCAAGGCCCATGTGCGCACGCCCCGATTCAGCTTGGCGAGCCTAGGCCAGCCGCCCTATGGCAAGTTCACGGCAAAGCTGCTGGCGCACCTCCTGCCCGACCCGAAGTGAGCCCTGGTTAGCCGGACTTTTTCGACCTGCCGCGCGCCCGCGCGACCGCCAGCGCCTCGCTCCACGGCGTCAATGCATCGGCCGCCTCGATCATCGCGAAGCCTTGGGCCGTCATCGTGCCCGGCGTCCCGTTCACGTTGAGTGGCTGCCGCATGGACTGCGTAGGATCGGCTGCCTTGGCAAACGCCCCGGCAGACTGGGTGAAGCCTGCCACCAGCCCCACCGCCGTGGCCCGCGGCAGCCCCGCCCGTTCCGCTGCCTGCGCCACCTGCTCCATCAGCGCGTACATCCAGAGATGATAGACGCTGGCCGCCGTCGCGACCTTGAACTGGTCCTCGTCGGCGCAAGGGAACACATCGCCCACCCGGGCCAGCAGCTCGCTTGCCCGGTCCTCGGCCGGGAAGACCGGCGTGGAGCCCAAGCCGATGGCCGATGCTGCCGTCGGCATCGCCCGCACCACCGTGGCCGCGCCTGCGGCCGTCTGCAGGGCCGCATGCTCCACGTCGATCGCGACGCAGACCAAGGAGCTGCCGTTCCTTCCACCTCAGCCCCTGAATCGTCGCCAGCGCATCGCTGGGCGGCGTCGCGACGATCACCTCGTCCGAACCGTCCACGACGGCCTGGTTGTCCACAGCGACGGTGCAGCCATGCTCCATGGCCAGCTTGCGTGCGGTCTCGGCATGGCGCGGCGAGAGCAGGATCCGCCTGGTGTCACCGGACCTGCGGATCCCCTCGATCATGAAGCTGGCCAGTCGGCCCACGCCGACGATGCCCAAGGTCCCGGATGCCATGCTCGTTCCGCCCTGCCGCCCGACGACGGATCATCGCCGGGGGCGGGCAGGCCGCGCAATCCTCGTGCAGCGACAGGCCTGTCAGCCGCCACCGATCCCGCTGATCACCTTGCCGCTGCCGCCACATTCGGAACAGCGCTGACCGTCGAATTCGCCACTGCCCATGCATTTCGGGCAGATGTCCTCGCCGGTGCCAGGCGTGCCGGGAGGTGCATCGTCGCCTGGATTGGGCGCCGTGTCCTGCTGCTGGATTGCGTTCTCTTCCATCTCCGCCTCCTGATCGCCTGCCCGAACCGGGGATCGGACAAGCATCCTGCCGGTGGGTTCATCCATCTTAAGCCCACCGGCAGCGGCGAAGTTCCGACCGTGTCAGCCAGCCGGGAGGATGAACCGCTCGATCGCCCGGGCGATCCCGTCCTCTTCGTTGGTCGTGGTGACGTAGGTCGCCTCTGCCTTCACCTCGTCGAATGCCTGCCCCATCGCGATCGAGAGGGCGGCGCGGCGGAACATCGGCACATCGTTGGGCGCGTCGCCGATCACGGCTACCCGATCCACCGGCAGGCCCATCACCTCGGCGAGTGCTGCCACGCCATGCCCTTTGTCCGCCTCCGGATGCGTCACGTCGAGATAATAGGCCTGCGAGCGCACGGCATGGGCCCGCTCGCCGAGCAGGCCGGCAAGTTCGCCCTCCAGCCCTGCCAGCCTGGGATGATCGCTGCTTGCGCCGACGATCTTGTCGATCCGGGTGATGCCGGCGAAGTCCGGGACGATCGTCGGCTCGAACCCGACAGCGCGGCGCTCGCGCGGCACGAACTCGCCATCCGGATCGCGGGTGATCCACTTCCCGTCGGCGAACACCCAGATCTCGACCTGCGCGCGGTCGAGGAACTCCAGCGCCAGGCCGGCCGCCTCGTCGGAGAGGTGCTTGGCCATCGCGATCGTGCCGTCAGCCCTGGTGATCGTGCCGCCGTTGAAGGCGGCGGTCGGCTGGTCGATCCTGAGCGTCTCGATGGGGTAGCGCATCCCGCGGGCCGGGCGCGCGCTGATGATGCTGAAATGGATGCCGGCATCGCGCAGGCGCGTGACCGCCTCGATCGTCGCAGGCGCGATTGTCTTGTCCGGACGCACCAGCGTCCCGTCGATGTCCGACACGAGCAGGCCGATATTCGGCCGCCCATTCCCACCCTCGCTGGTGCTGGCCACGTCCGCACGTCCCTTGCTGGTCGCGGCCGTCCGCCGCAGCTTCTTCTTAGCTTCTGCCTCCCGCTGCGTCTCCTGCCTTCAGGCGCGACCGCCGGCAGGAGACAGGAGCCCTCGCTGCATCATCACCACGTCCACCGGCTCGCCGGCCTTCTCGCCGGCGCCCGGCAGGAAGCCGCAGGGCTTGAAGCCGCAGGCCTCGTGCAGGCCGATCGACGCGCGGTTCCTGGCATCGCCGATCACGGCGATCATCTGCCGGTATCCGCGTGCGGCGCAAACGTCGCAGAGTGCGTCGAGCAGATGGCGTCCGACGCCCTGCCCACGCGCCGCAGCCGCGACATGGATCGAATCCTCGACCGTGTGCCGATAGGCCGACAGCGCACGGAACGGCCGGGCATGCGCATAGCCGAGCACCCGCCCGTCGGGGTCCGCCGCGACCAGCCAGGGCAGATCCGCCGCGCGCACGGCGGCAAAGCGCGCGGCCATCGCGGCATAATCCGGCGCGATCTCCTCCCAGCTCCCGAGGCCCGCCGCCAGCTGCTCGGCATAGATGGCGACGATCGCCGGGAGGTCCGCCTCGGTGGCAAGGCGAAGGTTGGCCGTCGGTTCGGTCCTGGTGACCGGACGAACGGCAAGGTGGCCGGCAGGGCCGGCACCTGGAACAAGGGACATGGCATCCTCCTCGTCGGGCCGGCTCGGCCGGACAAAGACGGATCGATCGGGACAGCGGCCGATCAGCCGATCGGAACGGAAAAGGTCACACGCAGCGGCAGGCCAGCGGCGCGAAGCCGTTGAAGGCGACGCTGGCATAGGTCGTGGTATAGGCACCGGTGCCATGGATCTGCACGCGGTCGCCCGCGGTCAGGTCGGACGGCAAGCGGTAGTCGCTCTTCTCGTACAGCACGTCGGCGCTGTCGCAGGTGGGACCGGCGATCACCACGCGGCGCTCTGGCCCCTGGCGGTCGGTGGTGATCCGGTAGCGGATCGCCTCGTCCATGGTCTCGGCCAAGCCGCCGAACTTGCCGACGTCCAGGAACACCCACGGCCGCCCGTCCGCATCGCCCTTTTCGGCGACCAGCACGACCTCGGACACCAGCAGCCCGCAATCGCCGACCAGGCCGCGGCCGGGCTCGATGATGGTCTGCGGCAACCGGTTGCCGAAATGCCGGATCAGGCTGGCATGGATCGCCTGGCCGTAGGCCTCGGCCGCCGGCACGTCCTCGAGATAGGCGGTGGGGAAGCCGCCACCCATGTTGACCAGGCCCAGCCGGATTCCGTCCGCCTCGAGCGTGGTGAAGATGGCGGCGGCCTCTGCGATCGCCCCGTCCCAGGCTTCCACGTTCTTCTGCTGCGAGCCGACATGGAAGCTGACGCCCCACGGCACCACGCCCAGCGCCACGGCCTTGCGGAGCAGGTCCACGGCCATCGAAGGCACGCAGCCGAACTTGCGCGACAGCGGCCATTCGGCCCCGGCGCCATCGGTCAGGATCCGGCAGAACACCTTGGCGCCAGGTGCAGCGCGCGCAATCTTCTCCAGTTCCGACAGGCTGTCGAACGCGAACAGCGGCACGCCCAGCCGGAAGGCCTGCGCGATGTCGCGCTCCTTCTTGATGGTGTTGCCGAACGAGATCCTGGACGCATCGATGCCGGTCGCGAGCGCCATCTCGATCTCCGGGACCGAGGCGCAGTCGAACGAGCTGCCGAGCGAGGCGACGCGCTCCATGATCTCAGGCGCCGGGTTGGCCTTCATCGCGTAGTAGATCGCGGTGTCCGGCATGGCGGCGCGAAGTGCTTGGAAATTTGCTTCGACGCGATCCACGTCGATCAGGAGGCACGGCGTGGCGTAGTCGAGTTCGCGCGCCGCACGCGCCAGCTTCTGGTTCATCGATCGGGGAACCTCCGGAGGGGAAGTGAAGGAATGGCGCGCACAGGGCCCCGCAGGGACGCGGTTTGCCCGTCGCTTGCTCTGGTCTGGAGAAAGGGCCGGCGCGGGCCAGGCCCTGGGCGATCAGGAAGGGAGCGTGTTTTCCGGCCGCTTGGCGGCCCGCTTACTGGGCTCGGCCCGCTCGGCGCTCACGGCCCGTTCGAGCTTGTCCAGCCGCCGCTCGATGGCCGCGAACCGCTCGATCACCGAGGGTTCCGACGGTGGCAGGCTGTCGGCGACCGCCTGCTCGACCAGCTGCGACAGCCAGGCACCCATGGTCAGGTCCGCTGCCCACGCCGCCTCGGCCGCCGCCTTCTGTAGACGGGCCGGCACGCCACGCACCGTCCAGCGATCGCCCTGCTCCGTCTTCACGGTCTGGGGCCTCGCACGCGGCGCCTTGTCGTCCTTCTTGCCCATCCACGATTCTCCCGTCGGCGGACATGTCTGCCATGGCTGCCGAACGCGAGGATGCATGTAGGGCCACCATCTGCCCGTTGCAAGAGAAATGTCTGCCACGTCTGCCATGTCGGACATTTCCTCCGAATCGAGCGCTCAGGGAGCTCTGGATTTCAATGGCCCTATGCCCTAAGGAACGTCACGTTATAACATAACATCGACAGCTTGCTGACCAACTCGACCAGGACCCATGCCCTCCTCCCAGCCCAGGCAACACCTGTCCCTCCTCCATCGCGCCGCCACCGACCGGCTGATCCCGGTCGCAGTGATCGTGCTGGGCCTCTGGATCGCCGTCGCCTGGGCGACCGGCCTGTGGTGACGGGCTCATCCTCCCCGGTGCGCCCCGGCGTGCGGCTCCATAGCCTGACCCTGGCCTATCGCCGCCACCCCGCCGTGCACCATTTGTCCGGGCACTTCGCGCCAGGATCGCTCACGGCCGTGGTCGGCCCGAACGGTGCCGGCAAGTCGACGCTGCTCAAGGGCATCATGGGCACGCTCAGGCCGGATTCCGGGCAGCTCGTGCTGGAGGGCATCGACCGGCGCGACATCGCCTACCTGCCGCAGATCGCCGAGCTCGACCGGAGCTTTCCGATCGACGTGCTCGACCTGGTGGCGCTGGGGGCCTGGCGCAAGGTCGGCGCGTTCGGGCGGCTGGCCGGCAGGCACCGCGACCGGGCACACGATGCGATCGCGGCCGTGGGCCTGGAAGGCTTCGAGCGTCGCCCCATCGCCACCCTGTCGGGCGGCCAGCTGCAGCGCGCCCTGTTCGCCCGCATGCTGCTCCAGGATGCCCGCCTCCTCCTGCTCGACGAGCCCTTCACCGCGATCGACGCGCGGACGACCCGCGACCTCTTGGCGCTCATCCATCGCTGGCACGACGAGGAGCGTACGATCATCGCGGTGCTTCACGACCTGGAACTGGTCCGCGAGCATTTCCCCGATGCGCTGCTGATCGCGCGCGAGCAGGTCGCCTGGGGTCCCACCGCCGAGGTCCTCAAGCCCGAAAACCTCCTGGCCGCCCGGCGGATGAGCGAAGCCTGGGACGAGACGGCCGCGCCCTGCCATGAGCACGCGGCATGATCGGCGCCTACCTGCTCGACCCGTTCCTCGACTACGGGTTCATGCGCCGTGCCCTAGTCGGCTGCCTGGCCCTGTCGCTCGGCGCCTGCCCGCTCGGCGTCATCCTGGTGCTCCGCCGCATGAGCCTGGTCGGCGATGCGATGGCCCATGCCATCCTGCCCGGCGCGGCCGTGGGCTTCCTGGTGGCCGGCCTGTCCCTGGTCGCCATGACGATCGGCGGCGTGGTGACCGGCCTGGCCGTGGCGATCCTGGCGGGTCTCGTCTCCAGGTTCACGCCGCTGCGTGAGGATGCGAGCTTCGCCGCCTTCTACCTGGTTTCGCTGGGCCTGGGCGTGCTGCTCGTTTCCATGCGCGGCTCCAGCGTCGACCTGCTCCACGTCCTGTTCGGCACGGTTCTGGCGCTGGACAACCCGGCCCTGTTTCTGATGGCGTCAATCGCCTCGCTCACCCTCGTCACGCTGGCGCTCATCTACCGCCCGCTCATCGTCGAGTGCCTGGACCCGGGCTTCCTGCGCTCCGTCGGTGGTGGCGGCACGGCCGCCCACATGATCTTCCTGACCCTGGTTGTCCTGAATCTGGTCGGCGGGTTCCAGGCGCTGGGCACGCTGATGGTGGTAGGCATCATGATGCTGCCGGCCGCGGCCGCCAGGTTCTGGTCGGAGACCGTGCCCGGCCAGATGATCGTGGCGACCCTGTTCGGCTTCGTCGCCTGCGTCGCGGGCCTGCTGATCTCCTACCACGAGGAGTTGCCGGCCTCTCCCTCCATCATCCTGTCCGCCGGCATCCTCTACGGCGCGTCGATCCTGCTGGGCCGCCACGGCAGCGTCGCCAACGCCGCGCTCCGGCTCCGCCATCTCCAACGCTGATCCATTGGGGAAGCTTTCCATGCTCATCCGCCGCACCGTGCTGGCGCTTGTCGTCGGCCTTCCGCTTGCCAACGGCGCCGCCTATGCCGACGACGGGCCGCTCCCCGTCGTCGCCAGCTTCTCGATCCTGGGCGACATGGTGCAGGAGATCGGCGGCAGCCGCGTCGCGTTGACGACCCTGGTCGGCCATGACGGGGATGCGCATGTCTACGAGCCGACCCCTACCGACGCGAAGACCCTCGCCGCCGCCCGGCTGCTGGTCGTGAACGGGCTGCATTTCGAAGGCTGGCTGCCGCGGCTGACCGACGCTGCCGGTTTTGCCGGCGAAACCGTGGTGGCGTCGGCCGGCATCGTGCCGCGCAGCTTCGGCGACCATGCCGAGGAGCACCATGACGAATCCGAGGAAGCCCATGCCGACGACGATCATGGTCATGGCGCGGTCGATCCGCATGCCTGGCAGGACCTCGCGAACGGGGTGATCTATGCCCGCAACATCGGCGCAGGCCTCGCCAAGGCCGATCCCGCTCATGCGGCCGAGTATGCGAAGGCCACCGAGGCCTATGTCGCGCGCCTCCAGGCGCTGGATGCGGACGTGAAAGCCAGACTGTCGGCGGTGCCCGACGAACGGCGCAAGGTCGTGACGTCGCACGATGCGTTTGGCTATTTCAGTGCCGCCTACGGCGTCACCTTCATCGCCCCGGTCGGCACCTCCACCGACGCCGAGGCGTCGGCAGCCGACGTTGCCCGGATCATCGACCAGATCAGGCGGGAGAAGATCGCCGCGGTGTTCGTCGAGAACGTCACCAACACGAAGCTGGTCGACCAGATCTCGAGCGAGACCGGCGCGACGGTGGGCGGCGCGCTCTACTCGGATGCCCTGTCCGGCCCGGACGGTCCGGCGGCAACCTACGAGAAAATGTTCGACTGGAACGTCACGCAGCTCACCCAGGCCATGACCGGCAGTTGATCCTTCGATTCTTCATCTTGAACCTCCGGCTGGGCGTAATCTACAGTACCACCAGTGAATAGGGTCGAGCGAGACCAGGGCCGGCCAGGAGGGGCGATGCGTCTGATAACAGCAATGGCCGCGGTGTTGCTGGCACTTGGCGCGACCGACGCGAAGGCAGCGGATGATCCACTGGCGCGTGGCGAGTACTTGGCAAAGATCATGGACTGCGGCGGCTGCCATACGACCGGCGTCTTTCTCGGCAAGCCGGACCCGGCGCGCTACCTGGCCGGCTCCGAAGTCGGCTTCATGATCCCTGGACTGGGCATCTTCTATCCGCCCAACCTGACGCCCGATCCTGCCACCGGCCTCGGCGAGTGGAGTGTCGAGGACATCGTCAGGGCAGTACGCATGGGCGTTCGGCCGGATGGCCGCGAGCTGGCGCCCGCCATGCCCTGGCGCTCCTATGCCGCGCTGACCGACGATGACGCCATGGCGCTGGCCACCTACCTGAAGAGCCTGCCGGCCATCAACCAGCCGGAGCCGCCCATGGTGGGACCCGACGAGAAGGCGCCGGCACCCTATCTGACAGTCGTCCCGCCGGCCTGAGAACGGTCTCCCGGACGCCTTCGTCAGACACGCAGGCGAGCCGGGAGAAGGCATGCTGGCGATAGACCAGGTCGTCCAACAGCTCCGGATACTGGGCGTCGGCGATGGCGGCGTCCTTCTGGCGCACACGTCGTTCCGCGCGGTGCGCCCGATCGAAGGTGGCCCGCTCGGCCTGATCCAGGCGCTGCGGACGGCCCTCGGCCCAAACGGGACGCTGGTCATGCCGTCCTGGACCGGGAATGACGACGAACCGTTCGATCCGAAGACCACGCCCGCGGCGCCGGACCTGGGCGTGGTCGCCGACAGTTTCTGGCGCCTGCCCGGTGTCTTGCGCAGCGGTCACCCGTTCGCCTGTGCGGCCGCCGGGCCAGAGGCGGCACGGATCACATCCGGCCCCCTCCCCCTTTCACCCAACGAGCCGGACGGACCGATCGGCCAGGTCCACGCCCTGGACGGCCACGTGCTCCTGCTGGGCGTCGGTCACGACAGCAACACGACCCTCCATCTGGCGGAGGTGCTGGCCGGGGTTCCCTACCGGGTCCCCAAGCACTGCACCGTTCTTCGTGACGGCCGTCCCGTCCGCATCGAGTACGCCGAGAACGACCATTGCTGCGCGCGCTTCGCCCTTGCGGACGCGTGGCTGCGGGAGCGCGGGCTGCAGTCGGAAGGGCAGGTCGGCCAAGGACCGGCACGGCTCGTCCGTGCGCGGGTCATGGTCGAGGTCGCGCTGGAACGGCTGGCCGTGGACCCGCTGCTGTTCCTCCATCCTGCCGGCACAGGATGCGAGGAGTGCGACGAGGCTCATCGAAGCGTCGTCGCCGGTGCTCGCAGCCGCGCGATCAATCTAGCGAAGTAATCACACTTCCCCGCGAACCGCACGCCTCTCCGCATGTTAACGACAAGACCGGACGATGCCGCGGCAGCACTGCCTGCGGTCGTGACGGTGCGTGGCGAACTGCGGACGGGGGCTGCGACTTCATGGCGGCGAAGACCTATGACGATTCCCAGGCAGGCAAGGATCGCGCGCCCGGCCGCGAGGCTGCGTCCCCTCAACAGATCCCGGCACGTGGGTGGTGGCAGATCACCAAGCGCGTGGTGTCGCAGACCTCCGAAGATCGCCTGCTGACCGAAGCCGCCGCCGTCACCTTCTTCGGCCTCCTGTCGATCTTTCCCGGCCTCGCGGCCTTGGTGTCGCTCTACGGGCTGGTCGCCAATCCGGATACGGTCACCCAGCACCTGTCCGCCCTCGAGGGCATCATTCCCGGCGGCGGCATGGACCTGCTGACGCAGCAGGTCCAGGGCCTGGCCAGTACGCAAAGCGGGGCACTGAGCTTCGGCGCGGCCCTCGGTATCCTCACGGCGCTTTGGTCGTCCAACCAGGGCACAAAGGCGATGTTCGATGCCTTGAACATCGTCTACGAGGAGAAGGAGAAGCGTTCCTTCATCTGGCTGACCCTTTGCACGCTGGCCTTCACGCTCTGCGCGATGGTCTTCGTCATCGTCGCCCTGTTCGCGGTGGTGGGCCTGCCGATCATCCTGAACTTCGTCGGACTGGGTCAGGTCGGCGACCTCCTGATCCGCCTGGCCCGCTGGCCGATCCTGCTCGTGATGATCGTCGCCCTGCTGGCGGTCCTGTACCGCTATGGCCCCAGCCGCGAGAAGGCCGAATGGCGCTGGGTCACCCCCGGCAGCACCCTGGCGGCGATCGTCTGGCTGGTCGGCTCCATCCTGTTCTCCTGGTATGTCAGCCGCTTCGGCAATTACGACGCCACCTATGGCTCGCTCGGTGCCGTGATCGGCTTCATGACCTGGATCTGGATCTCCGCGATCGTCGTCCTCGTGGGTGCCGAGCTCAATGCGGAGATGGAGCACCAGGTCGAGCATGACTCCACGACGGGCCCCGACCGCAGCATGGGCCAGCGCGGTGCCAAGATGGCGGACGAGGTGGCGCGGTCCTGACGAGCCGACCAGCGGTTGACGGTACCCGGTCGGGTGCACGAGCCTGCCACGGCCGACCCGGAGAACAATGATCGGCCCAGGGGAGCGGGACCATGTCGGAATTCGTCGAACGCTTTTCGGTCACGAACCGCAAGGCGCTGGTTACCGGCGCAAGCAAGGGCATCGGTGCGGAGACCTGCCGTGTGCTGGCCGATGCCGGCGCCGACATCGTGGCCGTGGCGCGTGATCCCTCCGGGCTCGCCGAGACCAAGGCCGCGGTCGAGGCGAAAGGCAGGCGCTGCCTCGTCATCGAGGCCGACCTGTCCTCGATCGAGGAGACCCGTGCGGCTGCCCAGAACGCGCTGGACGCCTGGGGCACCATCGACATCCTCGTGAACAACGCGGCGATCGGCCTGGTCGAGAGCCTGCTCGAAGCCAGCATGGAGAGCTTCGACAAGGTGATGGCCATCAACCTGCGCGCCCCTCTCCTGATGGCGCAGATGCTGGCCCCCGGCATGATCGCGCAGCGCCGCGGCAAGATCATCAATGTCAGCTCGCAGACCGGCGTGATCGCGCTGGTCGACCATGCCACCTATGCCGCGTCCAAGGCCGGTCTGAACGCGATGACCAAGGTGATGGCGGCCGAATGGTCGCGCTACAACATCCAGGCCAACGCGGTCTGCCCGACCGTCATCATGACGCCCATGGGCGAGAAGTTCTGGAGCGACCCGGCCCGCTACGACCCGTTCGTCGCGAAGGTCCCGCTGGGGCGTACCGGCAAGCCGATCGAGGTCGCCGACCTGATCCTGTTCCTGGCCTCCTCCGCCTCGGACCTGATCACTGGCGACAACATCATGATCGACGGCGGCTACACGGCCCTCTGAGCGTCGGCGGTCTCCGCGGGCAGGGTGAAGAGTTCCACCGGCTTCAGCTGGCCGCGGATCAGGTGCGCGCCCAGTGGCCGCAGCCTGCCCTTCGGGAGGGCCGACGCAGCCACCGGCCCTATGATTACCGACGTGCCCAGGTCCTTGTTCTTGCCTTCGAGCCGCACCGCCATGTTCACGGCGTCGCCATAGGCGGTGTAGTCGAGCCGGGTGCCGGCCCCGACGTCACCGACGATCACCTCCCCCGTCTCCACGCCGACCCGCGTGCGCCCGAACGGCCCCACCGAAACGGCCGCTTCCCGTCTGAACTTTTCGGTCCATCGTTGCACCGCGATCGCGGCCTCCACCGCCTTCGCCTCGTGGCCGGGCAGGTCGGCAGGCGCATTGAAGATCGCGTGCACCGCATCGCCCACCAGCTTGTCCACCATCCCGCCATGGTCGATGACGATCCGGCTGATGCCGTCCAGGTAGCGGTCCAGCAGGGAGATCAGCATCTGCGGCTCGGCCCGGTGGGTCAGGCCGGTGAAGTCCTCGAGGTCGGTGATCAGGATGGTCGCGACCCGGCGTTCGCCGGCGAGCTTCAACCCGCCCGGCCTGCGCACCAGCCGCTCCACGACCGCCGGATGGAGCCGCTGCTCGAAGCTCTGGCGCAGCCGCTGCTCGCGGATCCGCGTGGCGACGAACGAGGTGAACGCAGTCGTGGCGAACACCAGGATCGCACCGATCGCCGGACCAGCCGGATCGATCAGATGATCGCCCCGATGAAGCAGCAGCAGCGCTCCGCCGCTCCATGCCAGGCACAGCACGATCACGCCCACCAGCCCGGCAACCGGTCCCAGCCCCAGCGCCAGCGCGATGGCGAGGGTGGCTAGCAGGGCCATGCCCAGCGGCTCGATCCAGCGACGGGTCGGGGGGTCCTCGACGATCCGCCCGCTCATCAGCTGCGCGACCGCATGGGCCTGGATCTTCACCGAAGGGAACAGGGGGTTGCCGGGCACCGCCCGCAGGCCGCCCAGCTCTGGCGCCGAGCCGCCGATCAGCACGATGCTGCCCTGCAGGCCGGACGACCGGCCGGCAAGGATGTCCGCCGCCGGGATGGTCACGATGTCCGCGCTGCCCGGCGGGTCGGGCAGGATGCGCAGCAGTCCGCCGGGCGGCAACCTCAGCTGCCTCGCCCCCACGTCCAGGATCGCCCTGCCCCTCTCGTCGCCGCTCAGGCGATAGACATGCGAGCCGAACGCCAGGCGCAGCGTTTCCAGGGCAAGGCCCGGCAGGACGACCGGGCCCGCGGCGACGAGGAGCGGGACCTGCCGGACGACCCCGTCCACGTCGCTGGGCAGGGACAGCGAACCCAGTCCGGAAGCTGCATCCAGCAATATCGGCGTCGGGCCTATGGCGCCGCTGCCCCGCCAGAGCCCGTCAAGGGTCGGACTGCCGACGGTCAGGAAGGCCGGTCCCGGCAGCGTGCTGTCGCTTTCCGGGTCGAGCACGAAGCCCAGCGCCGCTGGCACCATGGCGACCGCCTCGCTCATCAGCGCATCGCCATCAGGCAGTGTTGCGGCCAGCTCGGCCAGCTCGGTCCGGCCGGTGATCCCGGCCAGTTGGCGGGCCAAGGCTGCGGGCGACCGCTGGTCAGCGTCCGCGAACAGGATGTCGGTCCCGATCGCTGCCGGCCCCGCTCCGGCCACGCCGTCCACCAGCCGCGCCATGGTCGTGCGCGGCCAGGGCCATGGTCCGATCGCGTCCAACGACGTCCGGTCGATGTCGATCACGACGATGTCGAAGGCCTGCGGCAGGTCCGTGACCGGCGTCAGCCACGAATCGGCCCTGAGGAGCCGATCGAGGACGGGGGCACGCCAGAATGGCGAGACCAGGAGGTGGACCACCACCACTGCCACCATCGCACCGAGCCCGGCCAGGGCCGGCGCCTTGTCGATCCTGATGCCCATCCCCCCGGAAACCGGTTCACGTCACGCTGGCGAGCGCCGCCCTGATCCGTGCGTCGCCCCAAGGTGCCGGATCGGACGGCCGATCGCCGGGACGCGAGATGTTGGTGCCCTCGCCTGCATCCAGCAGCACCGTGCGGCCGCCGCCCTGGACGGAAACACGGCCCTCTGCGACAAAGACGCCGAATACCGCATTGCTGGGTCCGGCGAAGAAGCGGGTGCCGCGCACGGCGATAAGGCCGTAGGAGCTGCGCACCGTGGCGCGCACGCTTGGACCGTCATTGTCATGCTCGAGCAGCAGCGGGCCCGCCTGGAGGTCGTAGTCGCCGCTGCCGTCGGCCAGCACCTGCCGGTCGATCCGCAGCCGCGCATTCTCGCCCAATGCCAGGATGGTCCGGCGGCCGAGCCGGACCCGGACGCGCGCACCGGCACCCGTCACGATCAGGTCGCCGAGATGAAGCGGCGCTCGTACCGCAAGGGGACGCTGTGTCTGCCCGATCTCGACGAACACCTCGCCACGCAGGCTCAGCACGTGGCCGATGCCCTCGGTCTGCGCGCCCAGATGGCCCGTCTGGCCGGCGAGGATCAGTCCCAGGCCACCGGCGATCACCTGCCGCCTGGCCACCGGCACGTTGGGTGGCCGAGCAATCCTCATCTCCATCATCCCAATCATTCTGTCCGGATCACGATGCACTGCGTGCAACGTCCGGTCAGTGATCTGGATCAATGCAGGTCGTGAGCCGCCAGTCTACCGTCCTCGCCCGGCGCCACCCTGATCACGGCGCGCTGCTGCAGCCACCAGGCGACCATGCCGCACAGCATCGCCCAGGCGGAGCCTACGAACCAGCCGGCCAGGACGTCGGTCGGCCAGTGAACGCCGAGATAGACCCGGCTGCACCCGATCAGCACGGCGACAACGGCCGCCACCATCAGGATGTAGGCCTTCACCCGCCGACGCGGCTGCACACGCGCCAGCAGGGCACCGAGCGTCAGGTAGATCATCGCCGACATCATGGCGTGGCTGCTGGGGAAGCTCGCCGTGTGCACGGCCACCTCGTGCGGGACCAGGTCCGGGCGGGAGCGCTCGAAGAAGATCTTGAGCAGGAAGGAGAGCGCCGTCCCGACGCCTGCCGACACGATCACCAGCAACGCCATGCGGCGCCGGTGGATCATGACGAGAAAGCCGATCGTGCCGAGCACGACGAGCGTGAGGACGGTGAGCCCGCCAAGGGCGGTGATGTCGCGCGCCGCCTGCTCGAGCCATTCGGGGCCGATGGGATCGGCGAGGTCGGCGGGGTTGCGCAGGGCGAGCAGGATGGCCCGGTCGAGCCTGAGGGATTCGCCCTCGACCACCTCTTCGGCCAGCATGCCGAACGAGAGCAGGATCGCTGCCACGGCACAGAAGCCGCTCAGCAGCAGGAACTCGTGACGGCCGAGCCTGCTCCAGAGATCCGGCCTGGGCAGTCGGCGCAGGCGGTCGAGGTTCATCCCGTCAGCGCGCCTTCTGCGGCCGGAACGTGACGACGCGGTAGATGTAGAGCAGCACGATCGCGGCGAAGATCACGTTGGAGACCGGGTTCAGCCAGGCTTCCACCTTCTCGTACTGCCCGCCCAGCAGGTAGCCCGCACCCGCGAGCAGACCTGCCCAGGCGCCCGTGCCGAGCGTGGAATAGGCGAGGAAGGCCGGCAGCGACATGTTCGCGATCCCGGCCGGCACCGAGATCAGGCTGCGCACGGCCGGAACGAGCCGGCCGATCAGTACCGCCAGCCCTGCATGTCGCTCGAACCAGCCGTTGGCCTGGTCGACCTCGTCGGGCGAGATGGTGAACCAGCGGCCATGCTCGCCGGCCCATGCCTTCAGCCGCTCCACGCCGACCCACTTGCCGACATAGTACCAGAACAGTGCACCCAGCACCGAGCCGAACGTGCCGGCGGCGATCACGCCCACGATGTTGAGCTGGCCGCGTGACGCACTGAATCCTGCCAGCGGCATGATCAGCTCGGAGGGGATCGGCGGGAAGACGTTCTCGAGAAGCATCAGGAACGCGATGCCGGCATAGCCGGTCTGCTGCACCAGCTGCGTGATCCAGTCGAACATGATGACTCCGTGGGTACCTTGCGGCTTGAACGTCGCCGGATGGCGAAGGCTCCGAAATCACAGTGCCTTCGTTAGAAGTACCCAGTGCTGCCCAGGGTTCGCCCAGTCCTCCTTGACCATCGCCCGCCTGCCCGCTTCGCGATAGCCGCACGATTCGTAGAGCTGCCGCGCCTTGTCGTTGGCATCGGACACGATGATGCTCATGCCCCGCCGCGACGAGGCCCGCGCCTTTTGCTCGGCGACCGCCAGCAGCCGGCGCCCATGGCCGCACCGCCGCTCTTCCGGCACCACCGCCAGCACGTTCACATACCAGGTCGCCGGTGCCTGCTGCTCCAGTTCCTCGAGCGGCACGAACATGGGCGGGATGCCCGCCAGATCCAGGGACGGCGGCTCGTCCGGCAGGGGATAGCCGATCATTCCCGCGATGATCCGGCCCGCGCGCTCCAGGATCGTGGTGTTGCGGTAGGAAAAGCCGCCGCTCTCCCGCCGGGCCCGCTGCCGGCCGATCTCCCACGGATCTTCGCCGGGACCGGCCATCCTGCTCCAAAGATAGAATGGCAGGCCCTCGCCAGCCATGTCGACCAGCCGGGTCATCGCCTGGGCGTCGTCCAGGGTAGCGGCGCGTTCGATGGCATCTGCTGGCTTCATGCGGCACGGTCCGGCTCGTCTTGGTTGATATTGGACAGGCCGGCCGGGGAAAATGCAAGTCGGGCAAGAAACGAGTCCGGCCCGACGCTCGGGGGGAGCGTCGGGCCGGACCATGGCGTTCACCCGGGAGGCGTGGGTGAACGAGCTCAGCCTACTTGAACTCGCCTTCGACGATCAGGCTCTGGCCCCAGGTGACCATCTCGTCCTCGCCATCATTGTCCATGTCGAACAGCAGCGGATAGGCCACCCACTTGTCGTAGTTGTTGGTGGTGCTCTTCTCGTTGACGTTGGTGCCCTTCAGGTTCCAGTACCAGCCCTTCGACATGAGCGACTCGCCCGCGCCGTTGAAGACTTCGCCGAACACGCCGACGATCTCGTCGTTGCGGCGGTAGCCGTCGAGCTGGGCGTTCTGCATGGGCATGATGCGCTTGTTGATCGTGCGGAGCTTCTGCCCCTTGCTGTTGATGATGGAAGTGACGATCGAGTTCGAGCTGCCGCCGCGGGCAGTGACCATCATCGAGAGCGGAGCCGGTGCAGCGTCCATCTGGAAGACTGCCATTTCCTGCGGATTGCTGACCGGCACGCTCCAGACGCGATTGCAATTGTCGGCATCGAACATGCCGCCGCCGGTCCGTCCGATCGCCATGGCGTGCAGGTCGGACTTGCTCGGATCCATCCGCGCGATGCGGATCGCGTCCACATGGTCGCTGCTGTCCCAGCCTTCGAGGCTGCAGCGTATCTTCCCGTTGAAGTCGAGCGAGTACTTGCCGACGAACACGTAATCGAAGTAGCCGTCCTTGTCCTCGTCCACGCCAGCCGTCAGATGCCCGGCGTCGCATGTATTGGTGGACCAGAGCATGTTGAGGTTGGTGTCATAGGCAACGACCCTGGCCCAGTTGTCCGTGTAGTTCCTGCCCCCGCAGGCGCCGTTCGTTGACTGGCTGTGAGCCACCAGGATGATCGGCTTCTTGTCCGACTCTTTCTTGTAGACCGAGATCCGGCAGTACTGGGTTCCGGAGCTCACGCCCTGGCCGGACAGGGTGACCGACCTGATCTCCTTGCCGGAGGCGCCATCGCGGGCCACCAGCTTCTTGGTCGAACCCGACTGCCAGCAGTGGAGGATGTCCTCCTTGCCGTTGCCGTTCAGGTCGAGGACCGCCCCCTGGTCGCGGTGAATGTAGATGTTGGACGTCAACCGCCGTCCCGTCGGGTTGGAAAGCTCCCAGACCTTGTTCCCGGCCCGGCCATAGACCCGCATGATCTTGTGGCCGTTCCAGATGACGTACTCGGACGTGCCGTTGCCGTTGAAATCGAGCGGCAGGAGGCTGGAGTACGCGTTGTCGAGCGGGTCTCCATGAATGCTGATCTTGACCGATGGCTCGACCCTGATCGACTTTGCCGAGCCCGCCGAGCCTTCGGATGTCGAAGTTGGTATGTACTCTAGACCTCGCGGGCCGTTTCGGCGCAACTGCACCCGCTCCTCAAGCGAATCATAGGCCCGCGCGAGGTCGACACTTAGGGTTACCGTCGAGGCCACCAAGCCGGCCATGATGGCCAGGCGTGCACTGGCACGTGCAACTTCCCGAAGAAAAGGCATCGCGTATCTCACCCATTCCGCCGACGGGATCTACCCGTCCCCCTTTCCGGAAGTTGCACAGAAACACGCTCTTGTTCATTATAACATGCAAGATGAATTAATGTTCATCCGACCGATGGGCATCGCTGGTGAGACACCGCGCGCACATTTTCCACTTTGACATCCTGCAAAGCCCCGGAATTCCTTGCAAAAAGGAACTGCCTCAAATTTTCGGCAGTTTGGATGCAGAATCCGAGATTAACGGGCTATTGCGCCGTCCAGGCGAGAAGAGTGCCGACTTCTCGCCTTTGAAGTTCCACCTTCTTATCGTGCGAGTACAATTCGCGCAGTTGACTCCAAGTTCACTTCACGCCACGGCCCATGTCTCGGCGAGCATTGTCGAACTATCCCAACTATTCTGAAGAAAACTTGTCGATCGTCGTGATCACGAAACCATATAACCAGGTACTTTCACACAATATATTAGTGATTTATACCTTTCTTCTGCAACAAATGTAAATACATGCTCAATTGCAGCCGACATGTTCGTCGGAGCCGGACTGCCAAGAGCGTACCGACGCCACCGTTCGGAACTTGCGCACGCCATTCGGCTTTCAGGGAAACTTGCCGTCCGATCGCCAGTCCTGGTGAGCCAGCTTCCGTTCGACCGGGCGTCGCGACATCACACGGTTCGTATGGACCGGCATCGCAGGGAAACCGTCCATGTCCTCTCGCAATGGCGCCGACATCCTGATCGACAGCCTGATCGCCTGGGGCGTCGACACGATCTTCGGCATGCCCGGTGACGGCATCAACGGCATCATGGAGTCGATCCGCCACCACCAGGGCAGGATCCGCTTCATTCAGGTGCGCCACGAGGAGTCGGCAGCACTCATGGCCTGCGCCCACGCCAAGATCACCGGGCGGCTGGGCTGCTGCCTGGCCACCACCGGTCCCGGCGGAGTCCACCTGCTGAACGGCCTCTATGACGCCGCCTTCGACGGCGCGCCCGTGATCGCCGTGACCGGCCTGCCCTATCACGACCTGGTCGATACCGGCACGCAGCAGGACATCGACCACACCAAGCTGTTCCAGGACGTGGCGCTCTACACCGCGCGGATCATGAGCCCGGCCCATGTCGAGAATGTCGTGGCGCTGGCCTGCCGCACCGCGCTCGCCGGTCGCGGCGTGGCCCATGTCGCGATCGCCGTGGATGTGCAGGAGGATTCCGAAGACTCGGTCGAGCCCTCGCCCCGCAATGTCGGCCACCACACGAGCTTCGCTCGCGCCGACGAGCTGCGCGTTCCCCATCCCGAGGACATCGAGCGCGCGGCCGCCATCCTGAACGGCGGCCAGCGCATCGCGATCCTGGCCGGACAGGGCGCCAAGGGTGCCAAGGAGGAGCTCCTGCGCACGGCGGACCTTCTCGGCGCTCCAATCATCAAGGCGCTGCTCGGCAAGTCGGTCGTGCCCGACAGCCACCCGCTCACCACGGGCGGGGTCGGGCTGCTGGGCACCCGGCCGTCCCAGGACGCGCTGGAGAACTGCGACACGCTGCTGATCGTGGGCTCGACCTTTCCCTATATCGAATACTATCCCAAGCCCGGCCAGGCCCGCGGCGTGCAGATCGACCGTGACCCCACCCGCATCGGTCTGCGCTTTCCAGTCGAGGTCGGCTTGGCCGGCGATGCCCGCGCCGCGCTGGAACTGCTGAACGCCAGGCTCGCCCGCAAGGACGATCGCAGCTTCCTGGAACAGGCGCAGGCGGGGATGGCCGAGTGGCGGGAACTGCTGCGCTCGTCGGTGGAGCGGCCGGGTGCGCCGATGAAGCCTGGCCGTATCGCCCGCGACCTCGGCGACCGCCTGGCCGACGATGCCATCGTCGCCTGGGACAGCGGGCACAATACCGGTCTCCTCGCCCGCTACGTGGAAGCCAGGCCCGGCCAGGAGTTCTTCGGCTCGGGCCTCCTGGCCACGATGGCCTGCGGCATCCCCTATGCCGTCGCCGCCGCCCTGGCCTTCCCCGGCCGTCAGGTCGTCGCCTTCGTCGGCGACGGCGGCCTCGCCATGCTGCTGGGCGAGCTTGCCACGGTCGTGCGCTACCGGCTGCCGATCAAGATCGTGGTCGTGAAGAACAACACGCTGGGCCAGATCAAGTGGGAGCAGATGCAGTTCCTGGGCAACCCGGAGTATGAGTGCGACCTGACGCCGATCGACTTCGCGAAGGTCGCCGAGGGCTTCGGCATCCGCTCGTTCCGGGTGGAGGATCCGGACGCCTGCGGCCTGACGCTCGACGAGGCGCTGGCCCATCCCGGCCCCGCTTTGGTCGAGGCGGTGATTGATCCGAACGAGCCGTTCCTCCCGCCCAAGCGCCGGGAGAACTACGTGAAGAACCTCGAAAAGGCGCTCGAGGCCGGCACGCCCGGGCGCGAGGAGCTGCAAAAGGCGCTGGCCGAGGAGCCGTCCCGCAGCCTCCTCCGGGCTTGAGATCCGCTCGACGCAGAAGGACCCGCTCCAATGACATTTCGTGACGATTTGTGCCTGGGCCGGCGCAGCCTGATCGCCGTCGGCGGGCTGGGTCTCGTGGGGACCGCGCTGAGCGGCACGGCGCACGCCCAGCTTCCCGGCCCGACACCGGTCGACATCGGCAAGGTCGAGAACGGCAAGGTCACCTTCCCGAACTGGCGCGGCCAGTCGGATCGGCCCTCACCGCCCCCGCCGGCACCTCTTCCACCGGAAGAGCGCGTCGGTTTCGCCATCGTCGGCCTAGGGCGCCTGTCCCTTGAGGAACTCCTGCCGGCGTTCGCCGAATGCAAGCGTGCCAGGCCCGTCCCCCTTGTTTCCGGCACGCCTGACAAGGCGGCGGCCGTGGCCGCGCAGTACGGCATCGATCCCGACGCCATCTACGACTACGACTCGTTCGACCGGATCAAGGACAACCCGGACGTCCAGGTCGTGTATGTCGTCGTCCCCAACGGCCTGCACCGTGATTTCACCCTGCGCGCCGCCAACGCCGGCAAGCACGTGCTGACCGAGAAGCCCATGGCGAACAACTCCGCCGAGGCCCGCGACATGATCGAGGGGTGCAGGCGGGCCAGGGTCAAGCTGATGGTGGCCTATCGCTGCCAGTACGAGCCGAACAACCGTGCCGCCATCGAGATGGTGCGCGGCGGCGAGCTGGGCGGCCTGCGCTTCATCGAGGCGACCAACACCCAGACGATGGGTCCGGGCAACCAGTGGCGCTTTCGCAAGGCGCTGACCGGCGGCGGCGCCCTGCCCGACATCGGCATCTACTGCCTGAACGCGGCGCGCTACCTCACCGGCGAGGAGCCGGTGGAGGTGCAGGGACGCATCTTCACTCCACCTGGCGACGAGCGCTATGCCGAGGTCGAGGAGACCGTCTCGTTCACGCTCCGCTTCCCTTCCGGCGTGATCGCGAACTGTGCCACGTCCTATGGTGCCCATGAGAACAAGGACCTGCGGGTCCATGGCGAGAAGGGCTCGATCGACCTGCAGCGTGCCTTCGCCTACGAGGGCCAGCGCCTTCAGCTTGCCCGGCGTGCCGGCGAGGCCGAGGGCATCGAGGAACGCCGCCTGGGCCAGAAGAATCAGTTCGCGCTCGAGATCGACCACATGGCGCAGTGCGTCCTGGAGGACCGGATGCCGCACACGCCGGGCGAGGAAGGACTGCAGGACCATCTCCTGATGGAGGCGATCTACCGCTCCGCCGGGGAGAACGTGCCCGTCCGGCTGGAGCCGGTGCAGGGCCTGGACACAACCCGCGGTCCGGCGCCGGCCCAGGAAAGCTGAGCGCTGGCATGATGACGGTGCGCTAGCTACCCTGCCGGAAACGGCAACGGGAGAGCCGCGTGAGCGGGCATGTTCTGCGCGGCGCGCCATGATGCGCCGTCCATGAAGCGATGCGCAGGCTGCATTGCGCTCCTGCTGTCCTTTCTCCTGTCCGGTTGCGGCGGCGGATGGCAGTCGGCGCTCGATCCCAAGGGACCCGGCGCGTCCGAGCTTGCCTGGCTGATCTGGAGCTTTACCGGCCTCCTCGGCGCCATCTGGCTGGCCGTGCTGGCAGCTGTGGGCCTGACCGTGCTCAGGCGCCGCGCCGACACCCTCCTGCCGCCGCCCACGTCGGCCCCGAGGGAGCAGCGCAGCGTCGTGATCGTGACGGCCCTGGCCGTGCTGACGGTCCTGGTCGTGCTGGTCCTGACCGGGCTCAGCTTCGTCGTGCAGCGCCGGCTCTACGCTGCGAGCGAGGGCGCCGTAACCATCCGGGCGGTCGGCTACCAGTGGTGGTGGGAGTTCAACTACGGAACCGACGGAACTCCGGAATCCTTCACGACCGCCAACGAGATCCATGTTCCCCTGGGCGTGCCGGTCAGGATCGCGCTTGAAAGCGACGACGTCATCCACTCCTTCTGGGTGCCGAACCTGATCGGCAAGCAGGACCTCATCCCCAGCCAGACCAACGAGCTGACCTTCACCGCCACACAAGCTGGGATCTATCGCGGCCAGTGCGCCGAGTTCTGCGGCCTCCAGCACGCCCATATGGGCCTGATCGTGGTGGTCGAGGACGAGGCCGCCTTCCAGGCCTGGCAGGAGCAGCAGCGCCGCCCCGCGCAAGTGCCGGCCGAGCCCGAGCGACAGAAGGGCCAGGAGGTGTTCCTCCAGCAGGCCTGCATCATGTGCCACACGATCCGCGGCACGCCTGCCATCAGCCGGGAAGGACCCGACCTCACCCACATCGGCAGCCGGCTCCAGCTGGCCGCGGCGACCCTGCCGCTCACCCGCGGATCGCTGGCCGCCTGGATCGCCGACCCGCACGGCATCAAGCCCGGCGTCCACATGCCGGCCGTCCCGCTCGAACCGGACCAGCTGAACGCGCTGGCGGCCTATCTGGAGGGCCTTCGTTGAGCGAAAGCATCGCCGACGAGGATGTCCGTGATGGCGACCTGGACGGCCCGGAGCTGCAGGCGCGCCTGGCGAAGACCTGGGGGACCGGGCCGGGCCTCCTGGGCCAGCTCACCACCGTCGACCACAAGGTGATCGGCAAGCGCTTCATCGTCACCGCCTTCACCTTCCTGTTCCTGGGCGGCCTGTTGTCCATGGCGATCCGCCTGCAGCTCAGTGCGCCCGAGAACGACCTGATCGGGCCGGATCTGTACAACCAGATCTTCACCATGCACGGCTCGACCATGATGTTCCTGTTCGCCGTGCCGGTCATGGAGACCATGGCGGTCTACCTGGTCCCGCTCATGGTCGGCACGCGCAACATCGCCTTCCCCCGCCTGAACGCGCTCAGCTACTGGGTCTACCTGTTCGGCGGCACGTTCCTGTGGCTGGCCTTCCTGGTGAACGTGGCGCCGGACGTCGGCTGGTTCGCCTACGTGCCCCTGTCCAGCCTCGAATACTCGCCGACCAAGCGCACCGATGTCTGGGCGCAGATGATCACCTTCACCGAGCTGTCCGCCATCCTCGTGGCGATCAGCGTGATCGTGACGATCTTCAAGCAGCGGGCACCCGGCATGTCGCTCGACCGCATGCCGGTCCTCGTCTGGGCGATGCTGGTGGTCTCCTTCCTGATCCTGTTCGCCATGCCGGCCATCATGGTGGCCTCCACTTCGCTGATCCTGGACCGGCTGGTCAGCACCCAGTTCTTCAACCCGGACAATGGCGGCAACGCGCTGCTCTGGCAGCACCTGTTCTGGTTCTTCGGCCATCCCGAGGTCTACATCATCTTCCTGCCCGGTGCCGGCATGGTGTCGATGATCGTGGAAACCTTCAGCCGGCGGCCGGTGTTCGGCTACATGGGCGTGGTGCTCTCGCTCTTCGCCATCGGCTTCCTCTCGTTCGGCCTGTGGGTGCACCACATGTTCGTGACGGGCATCCCGCAGCTTGGTGCGAGCTTCTTCACCGCTTCCAGCATGCTGATCGCCGTGCCCGCGGGCATCCAGATCTTCTGCTGGATCGCCACCATGGCCACCGGTCGGGTGGTCCTGCGCACGCCCATGCTGTTCGTGCTGGGATTCTTCTTCATCTTCGTGCTGGGCGGCATGACGGGGGTCATGGTCGCCTCGGTCCCGCTCGATACCCAGGTCCACGACACCTACTTCGTCGTGGCGCACTTCCACTACGTGCTGATCGGCGGGGCCGTCTTTCCGCTGCTCGGCGCCATCTACTACTGGTTCCCCAAGATCACCGGCCGGATGCTGTCCGAGCGCCTGGGTGCCTGGCACTTCTGGCTGGCCTTCGTCGGCTTCAACGTCACCTTCTTTCCCATGCACATCCTGGGCCTGCAGGGGATGCCCCGGCGCATCTACACCTACCAGCCGGACCTGCCCTGGACGCACCTCAACCTCCTGGTCTCGGCCGGCAGCCTCGTGCTGTTCGCGAGCTTCGCCCTGTTCGCCTGGAACGTCGCCAAGAGCTGGCGCTACGGCTCGTTGGCCGGCGACAATCCCTGGGAAGCCGGCACGCTGGAATGGGCGACGGCCTCGCCGCCGCTCCCGCACAATTTCGACCGCACGCCGGTCGTCACCAGCCGCGAGCCGCTATGGGCGGACCGGGACAGCCTGCCGGTCGCGACCGGCTTGAGCGTGGACAACCGGGAAGTCGTGGTCACGGCCCTGACCGACGCACGCGCCCAGTTGCGCGAATCCTCGCCGGAGCCGTCGATCTGGCCGCTCATCACCGCGATCGCCATCACGATCGCCTTCGTCGCCTCCATCTTCACGCCCTGGGCGGCCGTCTGGGGCTCGGCGCTCATCGCCATTCCCGTCACCTGCTGGTTCTGGCCCAAGGGCGACAAGGAGGACGAGCAGTGAGGACCCATCCGGTCGAGGACGTTTCCCGGCTGCCGACCTACGGCTTCGGCCCGGTCAGCCCGATGTGGTGGGGGACGCTCGGCCTGTTCGCCGTGGAAGGCATGGGCTTCGTGCTCGCCATCGGCATGTATCTCTATCTCTGGTTCGTGGCTCCCCAGCCGCCCCCGGGCCTGCCAGCACCCAGCCATTGGCCCGGCACGCTGGCCCTCCTGGCCCTGCTCGCATCCTGGTGGCCGAACGCCCTCGCGGCAAAGGCCGGCAAGGAGGAGGACCTGCCGCGCGTGCGCGTCCTCCTGGTGATCATGACGCTGGTGGCGCTCGTGATCATCGGCATCCGCTTCTACGAGTTCTGGAACCTGCCGTTTAGCTGGGACGCCAACGGCTATGCCTCGACCGTCTGGTTCATCCTTGGCCTCCATGCGGCTCATGTCATCACCGATGCCGGCGACACGATCGTGCTGGCCGTCCTGATGTTCACCCGTCATGGCCACGGCAAGCGCTTCAGCGACGTGCACGACAACGCCTTCTACTGGTATTTCGTGATCGTCACCTGGATCCCGCTCTATCTGCTGATCTACTGGTTTCCGAGGATATAGCCGCCATGGCCGGGTGGTCCGCGCTCCGCGTTCCCTGGGCCGGCCTTCTGGCAGGTCCCGCCGCGCTCGTGGTCAACCTGCAGGCCAGCTATGCCATGGCCGGCTGGACCTGCGCGGCCGGCAGCCTGCCGATCCTGACCATGTCGGCCATGCTGCTGATGGTGGCACTGGGTGGCGCATGGCTCTCGTGGTGCGCCTGGCATGACCGGCCCCATGACGTGCCGCTGGACGATTCGACGAGCCGCCAGCCGCTCAATCTGATCGCCGCGGCTGGCGTGTTCCTCGGGTGCCTGTTCTCGCTGGTGATCGTGCTGCAGGCTTCCGCGACGTTCGTCCTGGACGGCTGCATCCGATGACATGGCTGCCGGCCCTTCTCATGCTCCTCGTGACGACCCCGGCCATGGCCCATGGCGGCGTCCCCGACGATCACCCGTGGAGCCTGGACCTCCCGGTTGTCATTCCCCTCTGCCTGAGCGCCGGCCTCTACCTCGTCGGGACGATCCGGCTATGGCGTCGTGCCGGCCGCGGGCGCGGCGTCCGCCGCTGGCAGGCAGGCTGCTTTTGGGCAGGCTGGTCGATCCTGGCGCTGACGCTCCTCTCCCCCCTGGCCTCCCTGTCCGACCAGCTCTTCGTCGCGCACATGATCGAGCACGAGATCATGGTGACGATCGCGGCGCCGCTCCTGGTGGCCTCGCGCCCGATCGGCGCGTTCCTGTGGGCGTTCCCGACCGGCTGGCGGCGCAGGCTGGGCCGGCTCGGCGGCAGCAAGCTGGTGGCGGGCTCCTGGGCGATCCTTACCGGCGCTGCCATGGCCACCTGTCTCCATGGTGCCGCCTTATGGGTGTGGCACGTCCCGGCCTTGTTCGCGGCAGCCCTGGCGAGCGAGCCGGTCCACTGGCTGCAGCATCTGAGCTTCTTTTTGACTGCCCTCCTGTTCTGGCAGTCGCTGCTGTCGGCCCGGGCGGCGCGGATCGGCCATGGCACAGCCCTGCTCTGGCTGTTCGTCACCATCCTCCACACCGCTTTCCTGGGCATCCTCCTGGCCCTTTCCCCCACCCCGTGGATCCCGCGCCAGACCGACCTCCTGGCCGGCTTCGGTCTGACGCCGCTGGAGGACCAGCAACTGGCCGGCCTGGTCATGTGGGTGCCGGGCGGGTTGATCTATACGGCCGTGGCGCTGGCGCTGGCTGCCCGCTGGATCCGCGGTGCCGGCGAGCAGGCGCGACGGAGGCAGGCCCATGCTTGAGCGTCGGACGCTGTGGCTGCTGGCAGGCCTGGCAGCGGGCATCGTCGCCGGCGGAGCCATGGGCGGCCTGGCCGCGTCGTTCTCCTCGCTGCCCTCGTTCAAGAACCGGCCCTCGCCGGCCGTCGAGCTGATCCGCCGCTACGGCTGTGCCGGCTGCCACCAGATCCCCGGCGTACCCGCCGCCCGCGGCAGGGTCGGCCCGCCGCTCGAAGGCGTCGGCGACCGGCGCTATTTGGCTGGCACCATCCAGAACTCGCCTGAGAACCTGGTTGACTGGATCGTCGACCCCCGCTCGATGGTCCCCCACACCGCCATGCCCATGACCGGGATCAGCGAGCCGGAGGCACGGACGGTCGCGCAGTATCTCCTGGCCCATTGACACTGCCCTCCAGCCGTCCGCGCAGCCCGGCCAGGCGTTCGGCCGCGAAACCCAGGAAGGCCCGTACCCTGGCCGTCCGGCGCAGGTCGGGGTGCGTGATCAGCCAGAGCGCCGTCTCCATCTCGGCCAGCGGCCCAGCGACGCGCTGCAGCCCCGCAAGGCCATCGGCCAGGAAGCAGGGCAGTGCCGCCAGGCCCAGCCCCGCCTGGCAGGCGGCTGCCAGCGCCAGGAGCGAGTTGGCGCGGTAGACGACCCGCTCGGCCGGCACGTTCGCCGCGATCCAGCGCGCCGAGCGCAGGTGACCAAGCGTATCGTCCGGCGCCACCCAATCAGCTTCCTCCAGCCGTCCGTCCGGCACCATCATTCCACAAGCCGCATAGATCGCGGTGCCGATCGTGCCGATCCGCCGCGCCACCAGTCCCTCGGGCGCATGAGCGGCCGGACGGATGGCCACGTCCGCATCGCGCTTGGTCAGCGTGAAGAAGGCGTTGGCACCGGCCAGTTCCAGCACGATTCCGGGATGCACCTGCCGGAACTCGGCGAGGACGGGGGTGAGCAGCGGCACCAGCGTGTCGGTGGTGGTCACCCGCACCACGCCGGTCGGCCGGATGTCCTTGCCGGCCAGCCGGCGCTCCAGGTCCGCCAGGTCCTGCAGGAGGCGGGCCGCCGTCGCCACGGCATCCTCGCCCGCGGACGTAGCGACATAGCCGTCGCGGCCGCGCTCGAACAGCCGCACGCCAAGCCGCTCCTCCATCTGTCCCAGCCGGCGCCAGGCACTCGAATGGTCCATGTGGAGCCGCCGTGCCGCTCCCGTCAGCGAGCCGGCTTCCTCCACCGCCGCCAGCAGGCGCAGATCGTCCACCGCGATGAGACTTTGCAGCTTCTGCAAGCTCGTCTTGTCCAGCCGCCATGTTCTCTTGCACACCGATCAAAGCACAATGGCGGTCACGATCAATGGAGGACCCGCCATGGAACTCTACTTCACCGATGGCACCTGCTCGCTGTTCTCGCACATCCTGGCCCGCGAGGCCCGGACCCCGATCCTGCTGGACCAGCGCCTGGCCTTCGTGGAGAGTCATCTGGCGGCAAGCGGACCGTTCCTCATGGGCGAGCGGCTCTCCGCACCGGATGCCAGTTTCTCCGCCATCGTGAGCTGGTCCGCCCACGGCAAGGTCGACCTGGCACCAGCCCTGCGCCGCTTCATGGCCAGCGTCGGCAGCCGGCCGTCCGTCCGCGAAGCATCGAAGGCCGAGCGTGCGGAGGTGGTGGCATGACCCGCCTGACCCTCGTCAGCCACCACCTCTGCCCCTACGTGCAGCGCGCGGCGATCGCCCTGCAGGAAAAGGGCGTGCCGTTCGAGCGCATCACCATCGACCTGTCGGCCAAGCCGGATTGGTTCATGGCGATCTCGCCGCTCGGCAAGGTGCCGCTTCTCCAGGTGAGCCTGCCCGGCCGGCCGGACGCGGTGCTGTTCGAGAGCTCGGTCATCTGCGAGTACATCGAGGACACCCAACCCGGCCCCAGGCTGCACCCGGACGACCCCCTGGAACGCGCACGGCACCGCGCCTGGATGGAATTCGGCTCGTCGATCCTCTCGGATATCTGGGGCCTGGAGACTGCCCAGGACGAGCCGACCCTGCAGAGGAAGCGCGCCGCCGTCGCCGCCAAGTTCAGCCGAGTCGAGGCCGCCCTGAACATCGGCCCCTTCTTCGGCGATGACCGCTTCACCCTGGTCGACGCCGTGTTCGCGCCGATCTTCCGCTACTTCGATCTGTTCGATCGGATCATCGACCTCGGCGTGTTCGCCCATACGCCGAAGGTGCAGGCCTGGCGGGCTGCCCTGGCGGAGCGGCCGAGCGTGCGCGATGCCGTGTCGCCGGACTATCCGGACCGGCTGCGCGCCTTCCTGATCCACCACCGCGCCCAGTTGCTCGCTTATGAGGGTGCGCCGGCCTGACGGTGCTTCCCCGCCTGGGCCGGCTGGTGCAAACCGGCCTGCGCAGCCCAAAACGACCGCATGCGTGACGGGCGTACGACCGCGCTGTGACGATTTCTGGCCGAGACGGTGGCACCCTGACCCGTCTCAGGCTATATCAATGTTGTGGAGACCACCTCTGACGGAAGGAGCTCACGCATGTCGGTGCTGGAGCACGTTGGTAGCCTGCGCCTGAAGAAGCTGCAAATCGAGGATCTCATCGAGCAAGAGCAGCACAGGCCGCTTCCCGACCAAGCAATCCTCACCCGACTGAAGCGAGAGAAGCTCAAAATCAAGGAACAGATCGTCAGGCTGAATGGCAGCCCTGTTCATTCAGCCACCATGGCCCACGCGCTTCAGTAGTCTCTATCCCGACCTTCTTGCGTTCGTGCGGCACGATCTGGAGGCCAAGGCCTTCTTGAGGTGCCAACGCTGATCTGTTGCCGGTCTTCAAGCAGACGCAGGCTATGCTTTGCTCGAAGACCGGCCTACCTTCTTCGTCCTGCCCATCCTCGTCGCCGACTGTCGCGCACAGGCGAAGCCTGTGTCGGTTGCTTGCGCTTGCATCCTGGCAAAAAATAGGATCATTCTGCCGTCGGCATGACGATTCGTGGCTCGAGGCGAACACGCCCGGGCCAACCCAGCATTGATCGGGTTGCTTAAGGGAGGCAGGAACATGACGAGCATGGTGCGTCGCGCGGCACTGGCTGCGGCTGCGGCGATGGCGTTGTTGGTCGGCGGGCATGCGGCCCAGGCCGGCCCGGAAATCGTGAGCGGGCCCGGCTACATGCCGGAATGCTTCGCGCCCTGGAACGACCAGGTGAAGTACATGCAGTGGGAGAAGAAGGAAGGTCCCTACCGCATCGCCCTGGTCAACGGCTTCGTCGGCAACACCTGGCGGATCCAGATGATCCAGACCGCCAAGGTCTATGCCGAATCGCCCGGCATCAAGGACAAGATCAAGGAGTTCAAGATCGTCTCCACGGGCACCGACGCGGCTGCCCAGCTGGGTGCGATCGAGGACTTCATCAACCAGGGCTACGACGCGATCGTCACCATCGCGGTGAGCCCCGACGGCTTCGACCGCGTCATCCGCCTGGCGGACCGCAACGATGTCGTGCTGGTGCCGTTCGACAACACGCTCGACACCGACAAGGTGATGCAGGTCAACGAAGACCAGTATCAGATGGGCAAGATGTCGGGCGAGTTCCTCGTCAAGGAGATGGGGAAGACGAGCGGCAAGATCCTGGAAGTCCGCGGCGTACCCGGCAATTCGGTCGACCGTGACCGTCACCAGGGCCTGCGCGACGCGCTACAGGCCGCCGGCAACTTCGAGGTGGTCGAGATCGTCGGCAACTGGGACACCGGCACCTCGCAGAAGGCCACGGCCGATGCGCTGGCCGTCCATGGCCGCTTCGACGGCATCTTCACCCAGGGCGGCTCGGACGGCACGGTGCGCGCGCTGATGGATGCCGGCCATCCCTTCGTGCCGATGGCGGGCGAGGGCGAGAACGGCTTCCGCAAGCAGATCGCGCTCTATGCCAAGGACGGCCTGAAGGGCCTCTCCTACGGCCAGTCGCCCGGCCTCGTCGCCATCTCGATCAAGGCGGCGATCTCGGCGCTCGAGGGCAATCCGATGCCCCAGATGATCTCGGTGCCGATCCCCGTTGCCGACTACAACACGCTGGAGGACGGGGTGAACTACTGGTCGGACCTGTCCGACAAGTTCTTCACGCCCAACGAGTTCCCGCCCTGCGACGTGAACATCAAGGCGGTCGACATCATGCAGCAGACCGCCGAGAACGTGAACTGACGTCCGGCTCCCGCGGCAGGCGCTGTCCTGCCGCGGGAATCCGCATCGACCGCTCCATCCCTTTCGACGGACGAAGCAGCGCCGGATGACGCAGACCGTCTTTTCGCAGGCACCGGTGTCCGATTCGACTCCGTTCCTGTCCCTCTCGGGCGTCAGCAAGCGCTATGGCGGCGTGCGCGCCCTGGAAAACGTCGACTTCGCCTGCCGCCAGGGCTCGATCCACGCCGTGCTTGGCGAGAACGGTGCGGGCAAGTCCACGCTCATCAAGATCATCGCCGGCGTGGTGCAGCCCGACGAAGGCGTGATGCGCCTCGAGGGCAACGAGGTGCAGTTCAGGACTCCCCTGGCCGCGAACGCCGCAGGCATCGTCTGCATCTTCCAGGAACTCTCGCTGATGCCGGACCTGTCCGTCGCGGACAATATCGGCATCTCCAACCCGCCCCGCACGCGCCTGGGGTTGATCGACAAGCGCGCCCAGCGCCGCCGCGCCGAGGAGCTGCTGGCAAAAGTCGGCTGCGAGGACGTCAACCCGATGGAGCGGGTTGGCAACCTGCCCCTGTCGCGCCGGCAGATGGTCGAGATCGCCAAGGCACTGGGCCGCAACCCCAAGCTCCTGATCCTGGATGAAGCGACCTCGGCGCTCACCAGTTCCGACGTCACCAAGGTCTACGCCATCCTGAAGAAGCTGCGCGAGAAAGGCCTGTGCCTCCTCTATATCAGCCACCGCATGCACGAGATCCGCGAGCTGGCCGACACCTGCTCGGTGTTCCGTAACGGCCGCCACGTCGAGACCTTCGCCGCCGGCACGCGCACCTCCGACGATATCGTGCAGCTGATGATCGGCCGCGAGATGGCGCATGTCTATCCGGACAAGCCCGCCCCGTCGGTGCACCGCCGGCCCCCCGTCCTGGAAGTCCGCGATCTCCGTTGGACGGACCGGCTCAACGGCATCTCGCTCTCCGTCGGCAAGGGCGAGATCGTGGGGCTGGGCGGCCTGGACGGCCAGGGCCAGCGCGAGCTGCAGCTGGCCCTGTTCGGTGTGCTGCGCGGCGTGTCCGGCGAGATCCTGATCGACGGCAAGCCGACGTCGCTCGGGAGCCCGGCCCAGGCCAAGAAGAAGGCCGTGGGCATGGCGCTGATCCCGGAGGACCGCAAGACCGAGGGGCTGATGCTGCCCATGTCGGTCGCGGACAATCTCGGCATGGCCGCCATGTCGTCCCTGACGTCCGGCATCTTCGTCGACCGCGGCAAGGAGCGCGCCGCCATCCAGCGCATGGTCGAGAAGCTCAAGATCAAGGTCGGCGACGTCGGCAACCCGGTCGCCACGCTGTCCGGCGGCAACCAGCAGAAGGTGGTCATCGCCAAGTGGCTGATGACCGACCCGCGCATCATCCTGCTCAACGACCCCACCCGCGGCATCGATGTCGGCACCAAGCAGGAGCTCTACCAGCTCCTGCGCGACCTGGCCGATGCTGGCGCGTCCATCCTGTTCTACACGACCGACTATGACGAGCTGATCGGCTGCTGCGACCGCGTGCTGATCCTCTATGACGGCCAGATCGTGCGCGAACTCACCGGCGACGGGATCACCGAGACCGCCATCGTCGCTGCCTCGCTGAATCTCGATCCCGCCGAAGCCAAGGCGGTGACCGGCGAGGGAGGCCATCCATGAGCGATCTCCGCCTGCGCCTGGGCCAGAACCTGGGCCTGCTCCTCGCGATCGGCCTCTTCCTCCTGTTCTGGCTGGTCTATAACGGCCTCCATCCGCGCGGCTTCTCCACCGCCGTCCTGATCCAGAACGCGAACGAGTCCTTTGTGATCGGGGCGGTCGCCATGGCGCAGACCGTTCCGGTGCTGGCGGGCGGCCTGGACCTCTCGGTCGGCTCCGTGATGACGCTGGTCAACTGCCTGGCCAGCCTGACCGTGAGCGGCACCCCCACCCAGATGCTGTTCGGCATCGTGCTCTGCCTGGCTACCGGTGCTGCGGCCGGCTGGCTGAACGGCGCCATCGTCGTCTACGGCCGCATCCAGCCGATCATCGCGACGCTCGCCAGCGGTGCGGTCTATATTGGCCTCGCCCTGTTCATGCGCCCCACGCCCGGCGGCGAGATCGACGACGACCTCGCCTGGGCGATGACCAACGACATCACCGAGTTCTGCGCCACCTTCGGCCTGTTCGACGATGGCGAAGCGGCCTGGCTGCAGCCGATCGGCTGGATCCCCATGCCGGTCGTGGTCATGCTGGCGCTGATCTTCCTGGTCTGGATTCCCTTCCGCAACTCGGTTACCGGCCGCGGCGTCTACGCGATCGGCTCGTCGGAGGCGGCCGCCTACATGTCCGGCGTGCGGATCGACCGCTGCAAGATCGCGGCCTTCACCCTGGCCGGCTTCTTTGCCGGCGCCGGCGGCCTTTACCTCGCGCTGCAGACCAGTTCCGGCAACGCCGACGTGCCCCAGGCGGGCGGCTACACGCTGAACTCGATCGCGGCCGTGGTGATCGGCGGGACCTCGCTGATGGGCGGCTCCGGTGGTGCCATCTGCTCCTTGATCGGTGCGATGGTGATCCGGGCGATCTCGTTCAACTTCCGGATCTTCGACATCGCCCCGCTGCTCCAGCCGCTGTTCGAGGGCATCGTGCTCCTGGGCGCGGTCTCGATCGGCGCCGCGCGCGTCTTCCGCGTCAAGAACCGCCTCGAACTGCTGGGCTGACCGACATGGCCTCCAACACCCTTCCCGTGGCCAAGTCGTCCTGGTCCCTGTCGGCCGAGGATAAGCCGATCCTGATCGCGGGTGCCTTCATCCTGGTGATCCTGGCGATCGGCACCGTCTATACGCTGACCACCCAGGGTACCGCCTCCTTCCTGTCGCCCACCTACCTGCTCCAGCAACTCCAGGTCGGCGCCTTCCTGGGCATCGTCGCCGCCGGCATGATGCTGGTCATCCTGCTCGGTCATATCGACCTTTCCGTCCCCTGGACGCTGGCGGCCGGCGCCATGCTCGGCACCGCCGTGGGCGGCCCCTACGCGATCCCGGTGGGTCTGGGCGTCGGCATGGCGGTGGGCCTCGTGAACGGGCTGGGCGTCGCCTACCTCCGCGTTCCGTCGATGATCTTCACACTTGGCGTGAACGCCGTGATGCGCGGCTTCATGGTCATGCTGACCGGCGGCTACGCCCCACAAAGCATCGCCACGCCCTTCATGAGCTTCCTGGCGACCGGGCATGTGCTGGGCATCCCCATGCCGCTGATCGTCTGGGCCGTCCTCTCGGTGGCGATCGTCCTCCTCCTCCAGCGCACCCCGCTCGGCCGCTACATCTACGCGATCGGCAACCGCGAGCGCGCCACCTACCTGTCGGGCATCAACACCCGCCTCGTCCTGATCCTGGCCTTCGTCATCTGCGGCGGCTGCTCGGCCATGGCGGGCGTCCTGCTCGCCGGCTACTCCACCAACGCCTACCAGGGCATGGGCGACGCCTATCTCCTCCCCGCCATCGCCGCGGTCGTGATCGGCGGCACCAACATCCTGGGCGGCCGCGGCCGCTATCTCGGCACGGTGGTCGGCACGATCCTGATCGTGCTGCTCACTTCCGTCCTCTCGGTCATGCAGATGCCCGAGGCCGGCCGCCAGATCATCTACGGCCTCGTCATCATCCTCATGCTGCTGGTCTACGGGCGGCAGCGCAGCCTGCTGACCTAGCGCCGCCGTCAGCCGATGAGGACAACGAGTTCCGAATAGGGGCTTGAGCAAGGGGTCCGCCGGATAGAATCGCATGGGCTCATCGGGCGCCTGGGCGATCAGGAGCCCGTCGAATGGGTCCCGGTGGAAGAATGGCAGGTCCTCTACCCGTCCGGCAGCGCCGGCGCGTACGGGCAGCTTCATGAAACCCGTCTCCTGGGCGGGCCTTGATGGAGATTTCCCAGATGCCTGCGGCACTGAAGAACACGGCGTTCTTCACGTCCTCCAGCAGCGCACACGTCGTTGCATCCGGCCGGCGCGGAGCGCCCAGAGCAGGAGATGGGTGTCGAGCAGCAGGCGCATCAGCGTCCAACGAACATGTCGAGCACGTCGTCAGGCGCGGCGCATCGAAAGCCGACGACGTCCGGATCTTGCCGACCAATTCCCTGGGTCCCCCGCGCGCCTCGTCGGTCCCACCAGCTTCGCAACGGGCTTGCCGGCCCGCGCACTGGCGATCTTCTCTCCTTCCGCCGCCCTGTCCACCAATCGGGAGAGATGGGCCTTTGCGCCATGGCTGTTGATGGTCGTGATTCGACCCAGACTTCGGCTTGACCCTGAACGAGCGACAACGCCCCCGCAAGCTTGACCATTCGCCATCAGGTCGGTGCCGTCTGTGCCAGCAGTTCAGCAACATTTCCGGCACTTGAGGTACGAATGTCTTTCTCCGCGTAATCTATAGAGATTCGGCCGAGATGATTGTGCACGGATGGAAGTGGGAGATGAGAATTTGTCGCTGCTCGCCTTGAGGACTACATCTGGACACTTGTCCCTCGCAATGTTCTGCTGAAGCGTCTGATGCGCGGTAGGAGCCTCACGTTGCGCGGATGGGTCAAAGCAGCACTATTCGTCATCGGCGGCTTATGGCCATGGCTGGCGCATGCCTCCTCGGCCACTGCCGCCCCGATCGACTGGGGCCAGAAGATCGCCGAAGCAGCCCTCACCGACAGGTCCGGTGATCCGCTGTCCGGCAGGAATCGGGTCTGGAGCTATCAACAGGCTCTTTACCTGCTGGGCCTGAAGCAGGTCTACGACCGGACCGGCGACGAGCGGCTGCTCGACCATCTGGAGCAGTGGGGCCGGCAGCATGTCGAGCCGGACGGGCGGATTGTCGCCTCGCCGGGCGGCGAGCCCATCGTTCTCGACACGCTGGACAGCCTAATGCCCGGCCGCGTGGTGCTGGTGCTCTGGCAGATAACCGGCGACACCCGCTACCGACTTGCCGCCGAGACGATCCGCCAGCGCCTCGCCGACTGGCCGGGCACCTGCAACGGCGCCTTCTGGCACAAGGATTCGCCCAAGCCATGGTCGGCCAACGTCATCTGGGCGGATGGCTCGTTCATGTTCGCGCCGTTCCTGGTCGAGTACAGCCGCCTGTTCCCGGCCGACGCCAATACCGGCCGTGACGAGGCCGCGCGGCAGCTGGAGGCTTATGGCAGCCTTCTCCAGGATCCGGACTCGGGCCTGCTCTGGCACGCCTTCGACCAGGATCGCTACCATCCCTGGGCAAAGCAGCCCAACCCGCAGCATGCCCCGGTCATCTGGTGCCGTGCGGTCGGCTGGTACGGGGTGGCGCTGGTCACGGTGCTGGACGGGCTGCCGGTGAACCATCCGTACCGCGTGCCGCTGCTGAACCGCCTGACGAAGCTGATGGATGGCTATCGGCGCTACCTCGTTCCCTCGGAGGGCAGGTGGCGCCAGGTAATGAATGCGCCGGCCACCATCGAGACGGAGGACGGGCCGCTCACCAATTTCACCGAGACGTCCTGCTCGGCGCTTCATGCCTATGTGGTCGCACGCGCTGTCGAGGAAGGTTGGCTGACCCTGGCCCAGCATCGTGCCGCCGCCCTGGCCGCGCAGGGCGTGGTGTACCGCCTCTCCCTCGACGAGGGCCGGCCCGTCCTTGACGGCGCCGTCAAGGGCACCGGCATCGGTGCCGATCAGGCCGCCTACCTGAACCCGGCCTCGATCGTCCGGAACGACCTCCATGGGCTCGGCGCGTTCCTGCTCATGTACGAATCCGCCCTGCGCCGGCCGCCGCCCGATGCGATCCAGCTGCAGATCGAGGCCGAGGCCGGAACGGTCCGCAGGCCGATGGCGGTGCTTGCCGAGGCTGATGCGAGCAACGGCCGCCTGGTGGCAATCCCGCGGTCACCGGACGGCCCGGCGATCGACCCGGCCGGCCGCATGCTGGTCACGGTCGACCTGCCCAGGGCCGGCCGCTACCGCATCTGGGGCCGCTTCCTGGCGCCGTCCACCGACGCCAACACGCTGCGCCTGCGCATCGACGGCAAGGCCTGGTGGACCTGGGACATCCAGCCCCACCCGACGCTGTTGCGCTGGGATTCGCTGCGCATCGATACCGGCTACGCCACGCCCCCCATGCTCAACCTCGCCGCCGGCCGCCATACGATCGAGCTGGGCTATGGCGAAGGCGGCCTCCGGATCGACGCCCTGCTCCTTACGACGGCCAAGGTCTACGCTCCGGTGGGCGAGGAGCAGTAGCCGCACAGGACTTAGGTCCTGCACCCGGCGTTCGTTCATGCTATCCTGGCTGCCGAGTCGACAGCCAGGGTTCTCGCATCATGCTCTGCATCACCAACATCGCCCGCAGCATGAACGAACCCGAGGAGGTATTCATTTTCAACGACTTGCCGTGCCGGCCCGCCCGGCGGCCGCTGCGGCCGGGTGGGCATTTCTGCATGAACGAACCCGAGCATGAACTCAGTGCGAGGGGGCGCCCCACATCACGCCGCCATCCGCGACCAGGGTGTGACCGGTGATGTAGGAGGCTTCGTCCGACAGGAGGAAGGCTGCGACGGAAGCCATCTCCTCGGGTGCGGCCGCCCTGCCCAGCGGAACCATCTCCTCGAACGCCCGCAGGCTGTCCGGATCGTTCAGCCAGTCGGGGTTCATGGGCGTCAGCACGCCGCCCGGTGCCAGGTTGTTGACGCGCACACCCTTGCGGGCCTGGGCCAGCGCCAGCGTCCTGGTCAGCCCGGCGAGGCCAGCTTTCGACGCGGCGTAGCCAATATCCTCCTCCAAGGGCGTGATCTCGTGGACCGAGGACACGAACACGATGGCGCCGGTCGGGCCTTTGCGGTGCTTCAGGAAGGTCCTGGCCGACAGGTAGGCGCCCTTCAGGTTGACCCCGTGAACGACGTCCCAATCGGCGGATGGATAGTCGCTCGGATCGTTGATCCGCTTGGTCGCCGCGTTGGCGACCAGGTACTCCAGCCCCCCGAACGCATCTGCGACCTGGGCGAACGCCGCCTCCAGCGCCGCCTCGCTCGCCACGTCCGCCTCGACCGCCAGGTGCGGCCCGCTGTCCGCCTTCATGGCGTGCAGCACGTCCTGCGCCTGGTCCGCCTGCCCGAAATGGAGGACGGCCACCCGCACGCCCTCCTCCGCCAGCCGGATCGCCGTCGCCTGGCCGATGCCGGTGGCAGCCCCCGTCACGATCGCCCTTTTCCCGAAAAGCCCGTGCACTCTCTCGTCTCCTCGTCCCGCAGCGCCTACACCAGCCCTGCGGCAGCCTTGTGCGGGACGGACGGTGACGGATCGCGAGCATCTGGTCGAGCGGGCGGCACCCTTTGTGTTCCTGTTCCTGTGGAGTGGCGGCTATGTCGCCGCACGTCTGGGCATCGTCGACAGCACGCCTGTCACCCTTGTCGCCATCCGCTTCGTGCTGGCAGCGTTCCTGTTCGTGCTGATCGCGAGCCTGCTGGGCGCACGCTGGCCCAGGGGCCGGCAACTCTTCTGGATCGCCGTGGTGGGCCTGCTGAACCAGGGCGTCTACTTCATCTGCGCCTACCTCGCCTTTGGCCAGGGGATCGGCGCCGGCACGGCTGCGCTCATCAATGCGCTGCAGCCCGTCCTCACCGCCTGCGTGGCGCTGCCGCTTCTCGGCGAGCGGGTTCGGCCCTGGCAGTGGCTGGGCCTGGTGCTGGGCCTCTCGGGCGTCACCTGCGTCATCTGGAACAAGCTGGCGCTGGGCTTCGGCACCCCGCTCGGCGTCGCCTGGGGTTTCGCCACCGTGCTGGCGGTCACGATCGGCACGCTGATACAGAAGCGCTTCTGCCCGGTCTTCGACCTCTGGAGCGGCGGTGCCGTCCAGTATCTCGCCGCCGCCAGCCTGAGCGTCCTGGTCGCACCCTTGGCCGAGACCCCAGCCGTCAACCTTACCCCGACCTTTCTGGGCGTGATGGCCTATCTCGTCATCGGCAACTCCGTGATCGCCGTCAGCCTGATGAATCTGATGATCCGCAAGGGTGAAGCCGCCCGCGTCACCAGCCTGCTCTACCTGGTTCCCGGCGGAGCCGCCCTGTTGGCCTGGCCGATCCTGGGCGAGACCTTCTCGCCCCTCGCACTCCTGGGTCTGGTCACGGCCGGCACGGGCGTGTGGCTGGTCATGGGCGGCGGACGCCGGCTAGGCTCGGCCAGAACTGCCGGCTGACTGGTCCGGCCGCCACTCGGGCTCACCATGCCACCATCCAACCTCGGCCCAGCCCTGCAGGGTCTGGCCCTGGGCTTCGGCCTGATCGTCGCGATCGGCGCGCAGAACGCCTTCGTCCTGCGCTGCGGCCTGGTGCGCCGGTTTGTCCTGCCGGTCGTCCTGCTCTGCGCCTTCTCGGACGCGATCCTGATCGCCGCCGGCTGCATCGGGCTTGGCACGCTCATCAGCGGCTCGCCCGGCCTGCTGCGCGCGGTGGCAGCCGGCGGTGCCCTGTTCCTGGCCTGGTACGGGATTGCCGCCTTGCGCCGGGCCCTGCATCCGGGCGCTCTTCGAGCCGATGCCGGCATTCCGCAGACGCTGGGAGGTGCCCTTGCCACCGCCGCCGCCTTCACCTGGCTGAACCCGCACGTCTACCTGGACACCGTGGTCCTGCTCGGCAGCATCTCGGCCCGCTTCGCCGGCACCCAGCGACTCGCCTTCGGCACGGGTGCTGCCGTTGCCTCCTTCATCTGGTTCATCGGCCTGGGCTATGGTGCGCGCCTGCTGAGCCCGCTCTTCGCCCGTCCTGCCGCCTGGCGCGTGCTGGACCTGATCATCGCCGTCGTGATGTTCATGATCGCCCTGCCGCTCGCCCGCTCGGCCTGGCAAGGCTAGACCTGTCTCCCCTTGGACGCTCATGGACCTGTACCCGATGACGATCACCATCCGCGACCTGTGCGCCGCCGACCGCGAACTGATGGTCCGCTGGACGGTGGACTTCTTCGGCGACCTGAAGGCCGGCGGCGATCCCTATTTTGCCGGGGCGGTGCTGCGCCCTGACATGGTCGAGCGCGAACTGATCCTGCCCTTGCCCGACGGGCGCCTCGGCGTGATGGCCCTGCGGGACAGTCACCCGGCCGGCTACCTGACCGCCCGCCTCGACCGTCCCTTCGTCAACGAATCGCCGATCCATCAGGTCGGCCATGTCAGCCACGTCTACGTGGCGCCCGAGCACCGCCGCCATGGTGTGGCCACGGCCCTGCTCCAACATGCCGAGCGCTGGTTCGCCAATCGGGGCATCGGCTGGATGCAGATCTCCTGGCAGCCAGGCAATCCGATGGCCGACGCGGCTTGGCGCGCCGCCGGCTTCGAGCCCTACCGGATCTATGGCCGCAGGCGCGTGGACGACGACGGGTGAATTAGGTAGACTATCCTAGATGGCTCGATCGCTCATGGTCGGAATGCAGACATGGGAGATCGGGATGAACCAGACGGCACATGTGAGATGGAGCGCCAATGGAACGAAAGGGCGCACGCTCGCCTCCGCCGTCTGGTCAAACCACCGGCCAATGCAGCCGTGGCAAGGGTCAGGCGCAGGATCGTGGCGTGGTTCGCCCCGATGTAGCGGCCCAGGTGCTCTAGACGACGCCTTCTTGGCCAGCGGAAAGGTCCCGGCCAGCCTGCTTGTCGGGTTGACCAACGGCAGCAACAACTACATGGTCGGACACGATCTATCGTATATGCAGTCATCGGTTTGGCGATAGAAGAACACAAGATCGAACGGGCAGCACTCCTGGACCACTGCGCAAACTGCCAGGCGACGTCCAGCCGATATCATGATCCAGTTCGACAGGCGGGGCAGGTGATGACCGACGAGCCGATGGACGGGAGCCTTGGCGGCGATCGCGACTTCACCGAAGCCGACAATGCTTTCCAGGTTGCCGTCTTGCCCGATACTGGCGATGAGCCTTTCCAGGATCCGCGTGTCCATCTGCCCGTGTCGCGGCTCTCTGGGCAGCGCGAGCAGGACCCAGATCTGGCCCGCACCCAGCATCTCACCATCCCTCTGGATCCGGCCGGACAGGCTGCAGAACGGATGCGCGAGCACCTGCTGGTCTCGAAGCAAAGCCTCGTAGACTAGCGTTGCGATCGTCCCGGCAGCGGGATCCAACAACCTTCAGGGAGACGCTGACAATGATGAAAAGATTGCTGACTGCGTTGTCGGTCACCACCGTCTTGATCGCAGGCGGCGTCGCCAAGGCCGAAACGCTCCGCTTCGGCCACGCCAATGCGCCGGGCGAGGTCCTGAACGACCTGTTCAACGAGTTCGCGGAGAAGGTGAAGGAGCGCACCGGCGGCGAGCTGGAAATCCAGGTCTTTCCTGCCGAGCAGCTTGGCAAGGAGGCCGACCTCGTTCAGCAGGTGAAGTTCGGCGCCCTCGACATCTCCGCACCGAGCATGCCCGTCATGTCCTCGCTGGTCCCGGCCATGGAAATGGCCAGTGCACCTTTTCTGTGGAAGAGCTGGGAAGAGGCCGAGAAGGTGATCCAGGGGCCAGCCTTCGCCCCGCTTTGGGATGAACTGCGTGATCAGCACAACATCGTGCCACTCACCAAGATATCCTATTGGGGCTGGCGCAACTTCACCTTCACCGATCGTGAGGTCCGCAAGCCTGAGGACATGGCCGGCCTGAAGATCCGCGTGCCGGAAAGCCCGATCTGGGTCGAGATGGTCCGTGCGTTCGGCGCTGCGCCCACGCCCATCCCCTTCGGCGAGGTCTACACCGCCCTGCAGCAGAAGACAGTGGATGGTCAGGAGAACCCTATTCCGACCATCTACTCCCGTAAGTTCTACGAAGTGCAGGGCGTGCTGACGCTCGACCGGCACATGCTGCAGAACAACACGATCGTGATCGCCAAGACGACCTGGGACCGCCTGCCGGAGGAGCAGCAGAAGGTATTGGTGGAGGAGGCGGCTGCGATCTCGGCCAAGAATACCGAGCTGCAGCAGGGCCGTGAGGAAAGCATGCTCGAGGAGATCCGCAAGTCCGGCCGGACCAAGATCATCGAGGATGTCGACGCCGAGGCCTTCCAGAAGGCGATCGAGCCGATCTACCCGGAGCTGGCAACTCGCTGGGGCGAGGAGCATTGGCAGCGCCTGCAGGACGCAATCGCACAGGTTCGTGCCCAATAGCGGAACCTGCGCATGCCTGCCTCCTGGCTCGTGCGGCTCGACGACGGGCTGGGCTACGCCGAGGATCTGTTCCTCGGCGTAGCCCACGCCATCATTGCCGGCCTCGTCATCGCCGCTGTGTTCTTCCGCTACGTCGTGAGTGATCCGCTCGTCTGGTCGGAAGAATTCATCGTCATCGTCTTCACCTGGATGCTGTTCATCGGCCTTTCCAGCGGCTTCCGCGCACGCATGCATCTGCGCATCGATGCGCTGCTCGTGGTGCTGCCCGGGCGATGGCGCGGATTCCTGGGCGTACTGGCCGTGATCGCGACGCTCGTGACGCTTCTGTGCCTGGCATGGTTCGGCACGCAGCTCTGCATGACCATGTACCGGTCACCCACACCGATGATGCGCATCTCGTCCGCCTGGGCGATCGCGGCGGTACCGGCCGGGGCCGTTCTTTCCTGCATCCACATTCTGCGCCATGCCATCTGTGACGGCCTCAATCGTACGCTCTGGCCGGACGACCTGATCGGCGCCGCCGAAGAGGAGGCGGTCTGATGCTGGTGCTCGCCCTGGTCTTCGCCTTGCTCGTGGCGGTCGGCACGCCTGTTGCGATCGCCATGATCGCCTCGTCGGGCTTCGTGATCTGGCAGGAGGGTATCCCGCTCTCGCTCGTGGCCCAGCGCATCTTCGCCGGCCTGCAGTCCTTCCCCCTTCTGGCCGTGCCGCTGTTCACCTTGGCCGGTTCCTTGATGAACGAATCGGGGATCAGCGAGCGGCTGTTTGCCTTTACCCGCGCGATCGTAGGCCATATCCGCGGCGGCCTTGCTCAGACAGCCATCATCGGCAACGTGTTCCTGTCCGGCATTTCCGGCTCATCCATCGCTGATACCGCCGCCACCACTCGAGTGCTGGTCCCGCAGCTGGAACGCAGCGGCTACAGCCGCGCGTTCGGTGCAGCCCTTTCAGCCTCGGCAGGGACGCTCGGGCCGATCATCCCCCCGTCCATCCTGATGGTGCTCTATGCCTGGCAGGCGAACGTCTCGCTCGGCGCACTCTTCATCGCTGGTCTGATTCCCGGCGTGGTGATGGCAGGGGCCATGGCCACAGTGATCATGATCCTAGCGAGGATCCGGAACTATCCGACCTCGGGCGCCTTTCGGGCGAGCGTGCTCTGGGCCACGTTCAAGCGTGCCATCTGGGCGCTCCTGATGCCGGTCATCATCATCGTGGGCTTTCGCCTGGGTGCCGTGACCGCCACCGAGATAGCCGGCATTGCTGCGCTCTATTCGGCGCTCATCGGCATCTTCGTCTATCGCACGCTCAAGTGGTCGAGCCTGCCGCACATCCTGACCACGACGGCCCGCGAGACGGCCGTCATCCTGATGATCGCCGGGGCGGCCTCCCCGTTCAGCTGGATCCTCGGCATCGAGCAGGCACCGCAGCTCGTCGTGCAGACGCTGACCGCGGTCAGTTCCGAGGCCTGGGTGATCCTGCTCATCCTCAACGTGGCGCTTCTGATCGTCGGCATGTTCGTCGAGACCATCGCCGTCATGATCATCCTGGTGCCAATCCTGCTCCCGCTCCTCACGACGCTGCAGATCGATCTGGTCCACTTCGGCATCGTGCTGCTGGTCAACCTGGTGATCGGACAGCTGACGCCGCCTGTAGGCGTTCTTCTGTTCGTGTCCATCACTATTGCGAAGGTCACGATGGGGCAGATCTTGCGCGAGGTCTGGCCGTTCTTCCTGGGCCTGATCATGGCGCTTGCCCTCATCACCTATCTGCCGGGCCTGAGCATCTGGCTGCCGCACGTCCTGGGCTTTTGAAATGATGGCAACTTCAAGAAGCGAGACCAAGAGCCTCGGGATCACGCCAAATACTTCGGCTACCGGCTAGGGAACTCGTGGGTGGTCACATTGGTGGTCGACTCGGGCTCAGGCGACGGTGCTCCATCATGGCGACAGTCTCATCATGGCTCACCGAGCGCTACAGGCCAGGTCTCCGCTGGCCGCTGACCATTTCAGCGTCAGCCTCTGGCCTCCACGGCTAGCCGCGCGATCTGCAGGAGTCCCTCGGCCGTCCAGGCAGCGCGACCGACGAACAGCCCGTCCACCTCGGGCACCACCGCCAGAGCCTTGGCGTTCTGCGGGTTCACGCTCCCGCCATACAGGACGGGCGGTTCTACCCCGACTTGGTCCACGATCGCCTGCTTGATGGCGGCATGGACCGGCTGGGCATCCTCCGGGGTGGCCGGGACGCCGCCCTCGCCGATCGCCCAGACCGGCTCGTAGGCCAGCCAGACCCTGGCTGCCTCGGCATGGGTGAGGCCGGCCAGAGCCATGCGCGCCTGCCGCGCGTTGGTCTCGATCGCCACCCCAAGCCGTTTCTCGTCCGCCGTCTCGCCGACGCAGACCAGGGGCGTAAGCCCGTGGTCAAGGGCTGCCCGTACCTTGCGGTGCACGTCGAGGTCGGTTTCGCCGAAATGGGCACGGCGCTCGGAATGCCCGAGTTCGATCAGGGTGCCGCCGGCATCGGCGACCATGGCCATCGAGATCTCGCCCGTCCAGGCACCCCTCTCGGCCCAATGCGCGTTCTGGGCGCCGGCCATGACGCCGGTGCCTTCGAGCAGCCGCGTCACCTCGGCAAGGGCGGTCGCCGGGGGAAACACGAACAATTGGATCGTTTCCGGTCGCTCCGCCGCCGCCAGCGCTTCGGCATACGCGCGCGCCATGGCAAGCGTGTGGTTCATCTTCCAGCCGGTGCCGACCCTGAACTTGCCGATCACGACATCCTCCCTGCACGCCAATGCGCGACGTCTTGACACGGAATGCACAAAAGCGCACGCTCGGTTTACGAACGTACGGACAATGCACGAATGTTCAGCGGGGAGGCTGGCCGCGCGTTGAACGGGGAGAATAGCCTCGCGACGAGGGCCGCATGGTTGTCGTTCATCGGCGGGCTGACCCAGGACGAGATAGCCTCGCGCCTCTCCATGAGCCGCGTCAAGGTCAACCGGCTGATCGCGCATGCCCACCGTGAAGGCTTGGTGCGGGTATTTATCGAGGGCACACCGCACGAATGCGTCACCCTGGAAGATCGCCTCAGCCGCCTGTTCGGCCTTTCCGGCTGCTTCGTGGCGCCGACGCTGGATGAGGAAGCCAGCTCCCTGCCGATCGACACGCTGGCGGTTGCAGGCGCCCGGGTGCTCCACTACGCGCTGGAATCCGGCCGCGCCCGCGTGATCGGCGTCGGCCACGGCCGCACGCTTGCCGCCATGGCCGACCGGCTACCGCGCCAGCCCCGTCATGATGTCAAGTTCGTCTCGATCCTGGGCTCGCTCACCCGCAACGCCGCCGCCAACCCGTTCGACGTGATCCACCGCCTGTGCGAGCGGACAGGTGCGGAATCCTACTTTTTGCCTGTACCGTTCTTCGCGGACACCGTGGAGGACAAGTCCGTGCTGATGGCGCAGCGTTCGGTGCGCCATGCGCTGGACATGGCGAAGCAGGCCGACCTCGTGCTGGCGGGAGTCGGCGAAGTCCACGCGGACGCGTTCCTGACGTCCAGCGGCATGATCACTCAGGAGGAGCTGGCCGAACTTGTCCGCCAGGGGGCGATGGGCGAAATCTTGGGCCGGTTCTTCGACGCCAAGGGCAAGCCCGTGGCCCCGGAAATCAATGCCCGCGCGATCGCCATCGATCTGAACGACCTGCATGGCAAGGAAGTCATCGTGGTGGCCGGCGGCAGGAGCAAGCCGCAGGCGATCCGCTCCATTCTCGCCACGGGCCTGGTCACCCGCCTCGTCACGGACGAGGCAACTGCGCGCGCGATCAGCGAGACGCGCTAGAACCGTTTTCGTCGTTGATGGATATCAAGGGAGGTCGAAGAACATGTCGACGAAGCAAAGAGATACGATCCAGCAGTTCCTGAAGGGCGGCATGAGCCGCCGCGAGCTCGGGCGCCGCATGGGCCGCCTGGGCGTGGGCGCCGCCGCCGCGTCCTACATGCTCAACAAGGGCATGAGCGAGGCGCAGGCAGCCGACTTTGACTGGAAGAAGCACAGCGGCAAGACGATCAACCTCCTCCTGAACAAGCATCCTTATGCGGATGCGATGATCGCCAACATCGAGAACTTCAAGTCCATGACCGGCATGGACGTGAAGTACGACGTGTTCCCCGAGGACGTTTACTTCGACAAGGTCGCTGCCGCCCTGTCCTCGAAGAGCAGCCAGTACGACGCGTTCATGACCGGTGCCTACCAGACCTGGCAGTACGGTCCGGCCGGCTGGATCGAGGACCTGAACGAGTACATCTCCGACACCGACCAGACCAATCCGAGCTACAACTGGGACGACATCCTCCCGGGCCTGCGCGCATCGACCGCCTGGTCGGGCGTTCCTGGTGCGGAGCTGGGTGGTGAAGATTCCAGGCAGTGGGCGCTGCCCTGGGGCTTCGAGCTGAATTCGATCGCCTACAACCGCCGGATCTTCGAGCAGGTCGGCGTTCAGCCCGCGAAGAACCTGCCGGAACTGGTCGACCTTGCGTCGAAGATTACCAAGTCGGACGCCGGCGTGTACGGCATCGGCGTGCGCGGCAGCCGCTCCTGGGCCACCATCCATCCGGGCTATCTCTCCGCGTTCGCGAACTACGGAGCGAAGGACCTGGAGGTCACCGACGGCAAGCTCAAGGCCGCGATGAACTCGGCGGTCAGCAAGGAAATGACCGGCCTTTGGGTCAAGATGATCCAGGAGTCCGGCCCGAAGAACTGGGCGACCTACACCTGGTACCAGGTCGGCACCGACCTGGGTGCTGGCGCCTCTGCCATGATCTACGACGCCGACATCCTCGGCTATTTCATGAACGGTGGCGACAACAAGGAAGCCGGCAACCTGGCCTACAGCGCGTTTGCCCCGAACCCGGCCGCCAAGGCGCCGACGCCGAACGTCTGGATCTGGTCGCTCGCGATGAGCAGCTTCGGGAACCAGAAGGACGCCACTTGGTACTTCATGCAGTGGGCGTCCGGCACCGAGCACGGCCTGTTCGGCGCGCGCAAGATGGACTTCGTCAACCCGGTGCGCTCCAGCGTCTGGGCGGACCAGGAGTTCCGTGACCGGATCGCCAAGTCCTATCCGGGCTATCTCGAGCAGTTCGAGGCTTCCAGCCCCGGCTCGAAGATCTACTTCACCCCGCAGCCTCTGTTCCAGACCGTGACCACGGACTGGGCCGCAGCGCTGCAGAAGATGGTCGCCAACGAAATCCCGGTCGACGAGGGCCTGGACCAGTTGGCCGCCAGCATCGACGAGCAGCTGGTCGCCGCCGGCCTAGGCTGATCGTCGTTCATCGACCCGGGCCTGCTTCCTGCGAGGAGGCAGGCCCGGCCTTTTGCTTCCAATGGACCGCACGGCATCATGGCTGTCACCACCGCTCCCCATCCTGTACCTGCCCGGACGAAGAGCCGACTGGCCCCCGCCCTGCTGCCCTATCTCCTGTCGCTGCCGGCCCTTCTGGTCTGCATCGGCATCATCATCCCGTTCTTCACCGCGGTCTGGTACAGCCTGCAGCGCTACAACATGAACCTGCCCTCTCTGCGCGGGTTCGTGTGGTTCCAGCAGTATGTGGACCTCTTCACCAACCGGGGCTTCTGGCATACCGTCTCCGTGTCGCTCACCTACACGGTGGCCACGGTCGTCCTGGAACTGCTGCTGGGCCTGGGCATCGCACTCCTGCTGCGGCGGCCGACCAAGCTCCACAACATCATGAGCATCGCCTTGCTCCTGCCACTGATGGTGGCCCCGGCGATCGCCGCCTTGATGTGGAAGCTGATGACCCATCCGGACTTCGGCATCCTGAGCTGGCTCATCCAGCAGATCGGTATCACCGACTTTCGCTGGGCATCCGCGCCATCGACGGCGCTCTTCACCGTGCTGCTGGTCGACATCTGGGTCTATACGCCCTTCATGATGATCCTCCTGCTGGCGGGCCTGCGTGGCCTGCCCAAGCAGCCGTTCGAGGCGGCCGCCCTGGACGGCGTGCCTGCTTCGTTCGTGTTCTTCCGCATCACCCTGCCGATGCTCACCCCCTACATGATCACGGCCGCCCTGTTCCGGATGCTCGACAGCATCCAGCAGTTCGACATCATCTACGCGATGACCCAGGGCGGACCCGGTGATACGCTGATGGTGTTCCAGGTCATGGCGTATCTGGAGTTCTTCCAGAACTTCAATGTCGGCCGCTCAGCCGCCGTGCTCATGGTGCTGTGGGCGATCGCCTACCTCCTTTCCAACATCTTCATCAAACACTGGCTGCGCCTGCGCGAGCGCGCCCGCGGAGCAGCGTGACATGGAACGCGACAACCTGCTCGTCACCATCCTGCGCGGCATCGCCTTGCTGGTCGTGGGGCTGTTCTTCCTGTTCCCATTGTTCTGGGTGGCGCTGATGTCCTTCCAGACCAACGAGCAGATCCTGCGAATCCCGCCGTCGATCGTGTTCGAGCCGACCCTGTCCAACTACTGGGCGCTCATTTCTGGCAGGCTGGTGAGCAATGCGGGCATCCTCGAGATCAAGTTCATGGGCAATCTGTGGAACAGCGTGCTGCTTTCCACGACGTCGGTTGCCCTGGCGCTCCTCCTTGGCGTGCCCGCGGCCTATGCATTCGCGCGATTCCGCTTCCGCCTGAGCGAGGACATCGCATTCACGCTCCTGTCCTTCCGCTTCGCGCCGCCGCTGCTCGTCCTCCTGCCGCTCAGTCTCTACTTCCAGGACATCGGCCTGACCGACACCTATGTCGGCTTGATCTGGGTCTACCAGCTGATCGCCTTGCCGCTGATCCTCTGGATCGTGCGCGGCTATTTCGAGGACATCAGCCCCGACATCGAGCACGCCTACCGGATCGATGGTCATTCCTGGTGGAAGACCTTCACGAGGATCGCCTTGCCTCTGGCGCGGCCCGGCATCGCCGCGGCGGCCCTCCTGTCCTTCATCTTCTGCTGGAACAACTTCATCTTCGCACTGATCCTGGCCTCGGCCGACAAGCAGCCCGTGACCGTGGGTGCCCTCGCCTTCGTCACCGCGTCCGGCATCCAGTACGGGCAGATTGCGGCGGCCGTGCTCCTGTCGATCACGCCCACCCTCCTCCTCGCCCTCTATGCCCAGCGCTACCTCGTCGAGGGTCTGTCGCTCGGCGCCGTGAAGGGTTGACCGATATGGCGTTCCTCGACCTCGACCGCATTTCGGTGGCCTTCAAGAAGGAGCAGGTGCTCAAGGAAGCCTCGCTGTCGGTCGAGCGCGGCGAGACGGTCGTCGTGTTCGGCCCGTCCGGTGGCGGCAAGACCGTCCTCTTGCGGCTCGTCTCGGGCGTGATGCAGCCCGACAGCGGCGACGTGCGGCTGGGCGGCCGGTCGCTGCTGGGTGCCGGGCCGGAACAGCGCGATGTCGGCATGGCCTTCCAGAACTTCGCGCTCTACCCGCACATGCCCGCGTTCGAGAACATCGCGAGCCCGCTGCGCGCCCGTGGCATGGCCGGGGACGAGATCGCCCGCCGCGTCCAGGAGACTGCCCGCCTCCTGAAGATCGACCATGTCCTGAAGCACTTCCCCAAGGAACTCAGCAACGGCCAGAAGCAGCGCACCGCGCTGGGACGGGCGCTCATCGCCGGGCCCGAGGTGCTGCTGCTGGACGATCCGCTCCGCAACGTCGACGCCAAGCTCCGTTACGAGATGCGGATCGAACTGCCGCGCCTGCTGAAAAGCTTCGGCGGTGCCGTTCTCTACGTGACGCAGGACTACAAGGAGGCGATGGCGCTGGGCGACCGGGTGGCGGTGCTGCTGGACGGCAGGTTCCTGCAGGTCGACCGCCCGGCAGAAATCTATCGGAAGCCGGCCGACATCCGGATCGCTAGGCTCTTCGGCGATCCCACCATCAACCTGGTTCCAGTCAAGCCCAGGCTCGGCGCGAACGGGCCGGAGGTGGACATCTTCGGGAGCCGGGTGTCGCTGCCTGCCCAAACCGGGCATCTCCTCGACCGGGACTGCATGCTGGCGCTGCGGCCCGAACATATCGAGGTACGTACCGAGCCCGTGGACGGCGGCATCCCCATGGAGCTGGACGCTGTCACGCCGCTCAACGTCCGCACCGTGCTGTTCCTGCGCAGCCAGGACGGGCGGGAAGTGCTGGCGACCTGTTCAGAGCACGAGCAGGGCCGGTTCGGCCGAGGCCATCGCGCAGTCCACGCCGCGATCGACTTTGGCCGTGCCCTGTTCTTCGACCCGGCTTCGGGTACCCTTCTCCCGGCCGCGGCGTGAGACTCCCATGGCAGAACTGAACCTCATCGCGGTCGACAAGATCTACCAGAGCCGCGGCAAGCCGCCGGTCCACGCTGTTCAGGGCGTGGATATGCGCATCGCGGATGGTGAGATCATTGGTCTGCTCGGCTCGTCTGGTTGCGGCAAGACCTCGACGCTGCGCATGATCGCGGGCTTCGAGGAGGTCAGCCGGGGCGAAATCCGGCTGGGAACGCGGCTCCTGAACGACCTGGGACCCGCCGAGCGCGGCGTGGCCATGGCCTTCGAGGGCTACGCGCTCTATCCCCCGCTCACCGTGCGCGACAATATCGTCTTTGCACTCCTGCGCGCGAAGACGCCGCGGGCGGAGATCGACCGGCGCGTGGCCGAGATCGCCGCGCTGCTCGAGATCGAGGAGATCCTCGACCGCTACCCGCCCACCATCTCGGCCGGACAGCAGCAGCGCACGTCGCTCGCCCGCGCGCTGGTCCGCCGTGCCGATCTTTCCTTGCTCGACGAACCGATGTCCCAACTGGAGCCACAGCTCCGGGCGATCCTGCGGGCGCGCATCAAGGACTTTCTGATCCAGCACAAGATGACTACCGTGTTCGTCACCCACGACCAGACCGAGGCGCTGGCCCTGGCGGACCGCATCGCGGTCATGGAAGGCGGCGTGCTCCAGCAGTTTGCGACGCCGGCGGACCTGAAGGAGCAGCCCGCCAACCTGTTCGTCGCCTCGTTCATCGGCGAGCCGCCCATGAACATCATGGAAGCGGAAGTCATCGAATCGGACATCGTCGTCCGCACGCAGCGCAACGAGAAGGCCTTCATTCTGCCGGCCTTCCCTGGCGATCGCCCGGGCGACGTGCGGGTCGGCATCCGCCCGCACCGCTTGAAGGTCGGCACTGGCCCTTTGCAGGGCCAGGTCGTGAGCAATCAGTGGCTGGGCGACCAGACCCATCTCGGTATCGAGGTCGCGGGTGTCCTGCTGGTGGCCGTGACCGACGGTGCGCTCAGCGTGGACATCGGCGAGCACGTCCCGGTCGACCTGCCCGGCGACGCGCTGCACCTGTTCGATGCTGCCATGGGCAAGGCGCTTCGGCATGGAATGGGCCCGGTTGCATGAAGCCTGACCTGATCCTTGGCATCGACGCCGGCACCTCGGTCACCAAGGTCGTCGCCTTCGACCTGCAGGGCCGGCAGGTCGCTGCTGCCGCCAAGCCGAACCGCTACGTAAACCTGCCGGGCGGCGGTTGCGAGCAGGACGTGGTGCAGACCTGGCTGGATTGCGCCGAGGTGCTCCGCGACCTCGGCACGAAGGTGCCCGACCTGGCAGACCGCGTCCTCACCGTTGGCGTCACCGCGCAGGGCGATGGAACCTGGCTGATCGACAAGGAGGGCGAGCCGGTCACGCCGGCCTGGCTCTGGCTGGACAGCCGGGCTGCTGGCGTGGTCGAGGCGGCCGAGCGTGATGGCACCACAGCCCGCACCTATCCCATCACCGGCTGCGGAATGAACGCATGCCAGCAGTCCGCGCACCTGATGTGGATGAAGCGGCACGCGCCTGAAATCCTGCAACGTGCCGCGACAGGCATGCACTGCAAGGACTGGCTGTACTTCAAGCTGACGGGCATACGCGCAACCGACGTGTCCGAGGGAGTGTTCACGTTCGGCGACTTCCGCCGCCGCGACTACTCGCATGAGGTCCTGGAAGCCTATGAACTCGGCGATTTCAGCCGCCTTCTGCCGCCGATCCTGAACGGTGCGGAGGCCAATCATCCTCTCACGGCCGAAGCGGCAGCACAGGTCGGGCTCAAGCCCGGCACCCCGATTTCGCTTGGGTTCGTCGACGTGGTCTGCACGGCCATGGGTGCTGGCGTCTACGAACGCGGGCGGCGCCTGGGCGTCTCGATCATCGGCTCGACCGGGATGCACATCCGCCTCGCCGGCTCCGCGGACGAGGTGACGCTGGGGCCAGTACCGAGCGGATACACGATGTGCCTGCCAGTCCCGGGTGCCTATACCCAGGCGCAGTCGAACATGGCAGCCACCCTGAACATCGACTGGGCGGTCGATCTGGCCTGTCAGGCCGCCGGGGCACTCGGCCATCAGGTGTCCCGCAGGGACGCCCTGCCCATGCTGGACGCGCGCGTCCTGGACGCCCGTCCAGGTGCTGCCATCTGGCATCCCTACATCCATACGGCCGGGGAGCGTGGGCCGTTCGTGGATGCCAATGCGCGTGCCATGGCAAGCGGGCTCGACCAGAACGTGCAGTTCCTCGACCTGCTCCGCTCCGTCTACGAAGGCCTGAGCTTCGCAGCGCGCGACTGCTACAGCGCGATCGGCCATGTGCCCGAGGAGATCCGACTTGCGGGCGGTGCCGCCCGCTCCAGGACCCTGCGCACCATCCTGGCTTCCGTGCTGGGCGCACCGGTGCGGGCCGGGACACGCGGTGAGGAGGGTGCGACCGGCACGGCGATGATGGCAGCCTGCGCAGTCGGCGTGTTCTCTTCCATGGACGAGGCGGTGACGGCGTGGGTGACGCCGTCGCTGGGCGAGCCCACCTATCCGGACCCGGAGCTGGCGAAGCTCTATGCCAATCTCTTCCCCATCTATCAATCGATCCACCAGCGCATGCGCGACGTCTGGCGGGATCTGGCAAAGGTACGTTCATGACCCGGAAGATCGAAGCCGCGATCATTGGCGACAACTTCATGCGAGCTTCGGTGTTCGAGGCCAACCTGCGCAACATCCAGGGCGTGGAGTGGAATATCCGCAGCCTCGAACTGCCTTGGCCGGACGAACCTTCGTTCCATGGCGAGGAGGGCACCGAGCTCGAAGGCCTGAAGGAGTTGCAAGGCGACCCGGCTGAGCTCGCGAACTTCATCAAGGGGGCGGAGGTGCTGGTATGCCACCTCCCTCCGATCACGCGCTCCATGCTGAAGGTGATTGCGCCGCCCCTGCAGTTGATCGGGGTGAGCCGGGGCGGCCCGGTCAACATCGACATGAAGGCGGCGAAAGATGCGGGGGTGATCGTGGTCAATGCCCCAGGCCGCAACGCCTCGGCAGTAGCCGAGTTCACGATCGGCGCGATCCTGGCCGAGACCCGCCTCATCACGAAGGGCCACGTGTCCTTGAGCCAGGGCATCTGGCGCGGCGACCTCTACCGCGCCGACCTGACCGGGCCGGAGCTCAGCGAGCTGACGGTGGGTCTGATCGGCTACGGCCATATCGGCACGCGGGTGACCAAGCTGCTCAAGCCCTTCGGCTGCAAGATCCTGGTCGACGACCCTTATGTGAAGGTGAGCGAGGAGGACCTGGCTGACGGGGTCGAGCAAGTCGATCTGGCGGAATTGCTGCGCCGCTCGGACGTCGTGTCACTGCATGCCCGCGTCACGCCGGAAACGACCGGCTTCATGAACAAGTCGACCTTCGCCCAGATGAAGAAGGGCGCCTGGTTCATCAACACGGCCCGCGGGCCGATGGTGAACTACCCGGACCTGTACGAGGCGCTGCAGTCGGGCCATCTGCGCGGGGCCATGCTGGAAACCCACGAGGTGGAGCCCTGCCCGCCGGACCTGCCGCTGCTGAAGCATCCCAACGTCACGCTCACGCCGCACATCGCCGGGGCCTCCACCACCACGGTAAAGATCGCGGCCCGGATGATCGGCGCCGAAATCGACCGCTGGATCAAGGGCGAGCCCCTCAAGAACGTCGCCACCAAGTGAACAGCCAACGATGAGCCTTGCGGACCTCGACAAGCTGCCCGACCCGGTCGACCTCGTGGTCGTGGGCGGCGGCGTGAACGGCACCGGCATCGCGCGCGACGCCGTAGGTCGTGGCCTTTCCGTCGTGATGTGCGAGAAGGACGACTTGGCCCAAGGCACCAGCTCCCGCTCGGGCAAGCTGATCCATGGCGGGCTGCGCTACCTCGAGTACTACGAGTTCCGCCTGGTCCGCGAAGCACTCATCGAGCGCGAGATCGTGCTGAACGCAGCGCCGCACATCGTGTGGCCAATGCGCTTCGTGCTGCCGCACAGCCCCGAGCAGCGCCCCCGCTGGCTGATCCGGTTCGGGCTGTTCCTCTACGATCACCTGGGCGGCCGCGCGAAGCTGCCGCCCACCCGATCCCTGGACCTCCGCCGCGACCCGGAGGGAGCACCCATCGTCGACCAGTTCTCGAAAGGCTTCGAGTATTCCGACTGCTGGGTCGACGACGCTCGCCTGGTGGTCTTGAACGCGGTGGATGCAAAGGAGCGTGGCGCGGTCATCCTGACGCGCACCCCCGCCACCTCGGCACGTCGCGACGGCCAGCTCTGGCGCGTGGAGTTCACCGATTCGGCCACGGGCGAGAAGCGGTCGGTCAGGGCGCGTGCCGTCGTCAATGCCGCCGGCCCCTGGATCGAGAAGGTGCTGGGTCAGGTCGTGGGCGTGAACAGCTCGCGGAAGGTGCGGCTGGTCAAGGGCAGTCACCTGATCATCAGGAAGTGGTGGAAGGGCCCCCAGGCCTATCTCCTGCAGAACGATGACAAGCGGGTGATCTTCGTCAACCCGTACGAGGACGACCTCACCCTGATCGGCACGACCGACATCCCCGTCGAAGGCCGTCCGGAAGATGTGCGGGTCGAGCCGAAGGAGCGGGCTTATCTGCTGCGGGTGCTGAACCGCTACTTCAGGCAACAGCTGACCGAAGCCGACATCGTCGCCGAGTTCAGCGGCGTTCGCCCGCTCTACGACGACGACAGCGCCAAGAACGCGTCGGCCGTCACCCGCGACTATGTCTTCGACGTCGACCCGCCCGAACCATCGAAGGAGCGCCCGCCACTCCTGTCGATCTTTGGCGGCAAGATCACGACCTATCGCAAGCTCGCCGAGCACGCGCTCGACAAGCTGCAGCCCTATCTCGGCACCAAGTCCAGCAACTGGACGGCGAGCACGCCCCTGCCTGGCGGCGACATGCCGAATGCCGACTTCGACCGGTGGCTGGAGCAGTTCTCGGCCGCGCGTCCCTGGTTGCCCGAGCATCTGGCCCGCCATTATGCGCGGCTGTACGGCACCCGTGCGATCGGCATGCTGGATGGAGCCACGAGCCTCGCGGACATGGGGCGTCACTTCGGCGGCAAGCTCTATGAGCGTGAAGTCGAGCACCTCGTCGCGAACGAATGGGCGCGAACCGCAAACGACATCCTGACCCGCCGCACCAAGCACTATCTGCACATGTCCAAGGACGAGAAGCGGGCTTTCCAGGCTTGGTTCGAGGCACGGCCAGGCGCGCTGCGCGACGAGTTGGAAGCCGCATGAGCAAGCTGGCCCTGGGAATCGACATCGGGAGCTCGGGTGTTCGTGCCATCGCGATCGATGCCGATGGGACGGTTGTCGCGGAAGCGAAAGCCGGGCTGCCGGAGCCGGATCGCTCCCAAGGCATGATCTGCACTGATGCTGCCGACTGGTGGCAGGCGGTGGAAAGCTGCCTGCACTCGATGCCGCGTGACCGTATCGGCGCCATCGCCGTCGACGGCACCTCCGGGACGCTGCTGCTCTGCAAGGCGGACGGAACGCCGCTCTGTCCGGCACGCCGCTATGACGACGCCGGCAGTGCTGCCCACGCTGTCCGGATCAAGGATCTGGCGCCGGCGGAAAGTGCTGCCCATGGCGCAACATCCCCTGCTGCCAAGCTGCACGACCTTCAGGGCGCTCATCCCGAAGCCGCCATGGCACTGCACCAGGCTGACTGGGTGGTTGGCAAGCTCACCGGTCGCTTCGGCGTCTCCGACGACAACAACGCACTGAAGACCGGCTGGGACCCCGTGGCACGGACCTGGCCAGACTGGCTCGATACCTTCGGTATCGGGCGGCGGCTACTGCCCGAGGTGCTGGAACCAGGGACGGCAGTTGGCCAAGCCGTTCCGGAACTGGGCTTTGCGCCAGGTGCGGTGGTCGTCGCCGGCACGACCGATGGCTGCGCGTCCTTTCTGGCGACGGGTGCAGACCAACCCGGCGACGGCGTGACCGCCCTTGGCACGACCCTTACCCTGAAGCTCCTGTCCGACCGCCCCCTCTTCGACCCGGCCGCCGGCGTGTACAGCCATCGCCTGCTTGGCATGTGGCTGGCGGGCGGTGCGTCCAACACTGGTGGTGCCGCGCTGTTGCGCTTCTTCACGGCCGAGCGGATGCGTGAGCTGGAGCCGCTGCTCGAACCGGACCATCCCACTGGCCTCGATTTCTGGCCGCTAGCCGGTAAGGGCGAACGCTTCCCGGTCGCCGACCCGGCGATGGAGTCGCGCCACGAGCCTCGCCCGGACAGCGATGCGCGGTTCTTCCAGGCACTGCTGGAGGGCGTGGCCAAGGTCGAGCAGCGGGCTTATGCCCGACTGGTCGAGTTGGGGGCACCCAGGCTTTGCTCGGTGCGCACGGTCGGCGGCGGTGCTGCCAACAAGGCATGGACCCGGATCAGGGAGCGAATCCTGAACGTGCCGATGCCTTCGCCGGAGAGCGAGCAGGCAGCCTACGGGACAGCCCTGTTGGCGAGGCGGGCACTCTAGCGCTTGCCCACGGTTGTGCCGGCTGACTGATGGCGAGCGCCCGCCGCTTCCTCTCCATCCGTCGAGGGGACTACCACTTTGATCCGGATGGCAGTTGCCTCTTGAGCCGCCGGTCCAGCTTGAAGCCCGGAACGTCGGCCAGCTGAAACTGGCGGATCGACGAGCTGGTGTGGCGGGCCAGGAGATTGCCCGCATGGCAGGCCAATCCCCAACCGGACGTCAGGCCGCCGGACGCAACGCCGCAATGGCATCGCCATAGTCGCTGGCCCGGAAGATCGAGGATCCGGCTACCAGCACGTCCGCA